>DATJBR010000116.1:0-10215 GCA_035515255.1 Lysobacter sp.
CGCGGCGATGCCGTGCCGCCGCGCGACGAGCGCTTCCTTGCATCCTTGGCGGCGGGCCTGCCGCACTGCGCCGGTGTGGCCCTGGGCATCGACCGGTTGATGATGGCGATGCTCGGCACCGACCGCATCGCCGACGTGCTCGCATTCGACTTCGCCCACGCCTGAATTGCCATCTGCCCATGAATGCCGGTGCGACGAATTCCGAACATTTCAGGCACGTCGCTGCACCAACCTGTCCCGTAGGAGCGGCTTCAGCCGCGAATGCGCAAAGCCCCACGTTACGGCTTTGTTGTTCGGGCCTGGTCATCACACGACCGCCGTGATTGCTCACTGGCCAGGAAGTGATGTGCAGGTCGCGGCTGAAGCCGCTCCTACAATTGCAATGCCGTCACGCCAATCCGATCACCTTCCCGCGGCATCACGTACTGCCATCGCTCATCGCACCGCAACGCCTGGAATCTCCCCATGACCGACACCTTCGACTTCGACCGCTACGACCGCATCCGTCCCATCCGCTGGACCGGCGATGCACTGGAACTGCTCGACCAGCGCAAGCTCCCGTTCCAGGTCGAATACGTCGCATGCCGCACCAGCCAGGCGGTGTACGAGGCGATCCACGCGTTGACCGTTCGCGGTGCGCCTGCGATCGGGATCGCGGCGGCGTGGGGGCTGGTGCTGGCCGCTGCCGACATCGAGGCGGCGGATGGCGGGGAGGCGGCGCGCAAGCTCGATCCGGCGATCGACCATCTCAACCTGGCGCGGCCGACGGCGGTCAACCTGGCCTGGGCCTTGGCGCGGATGCGTCGCAAGCTCGTCGACGCGGGTACGGACTGGCGCGAAGTGATGACCCGCGAAGCCGACCTGATCGCCCGCGAGGACCTTGCCGCCAACCGGCATATGGGCGCGCTGGGTGCGGCGTTGATCGCGCCGGGCAGCGGCGTGCTGACCCATTGCAACACCGGCTCCCTGGCGACGGCGGGGTTCGGCACGGCCCTGGGCGTGATCCGCGCCGGGGTGGCTCAGGGCCGCATCGCGCAGGTCTTTGCCGGCGAGACCCGGCCCTGGCTGCAGGGCGCGCGCCTGACCGTGTGGGAGCTGCAGCAGGACGGCATCACGCCAACCCTGATCGCCGACTCCGCCGCTGCCCACCTGATGAAATCCGGCAAGATCCAATGGGTGGTGGTCGGTGCGGATCGTATCTGCGCCAATGGCGATTCCGCCAACAAGATCGGCACTTACCAGCTCGCTATCGCCGCGCGCCACCACGGTGTGAAATTCATGGTGGCGGCACCGTCGTCGACGGTGGACATGGGCACGCTTTCGGGCGATGCGATCCACATCGAAGAGCGCGACCCGCAGGAGCTTTTTGGAATCGGCGGCGTGGCGACCGCCGCCGCGGGGATCCAGGCATGGAACCCGGTGTTCGACGTCACGCCGCACGGGTTGATCGATGCGATCGTGACCGAGCGGGGCGTCATCGAACGACCCGACGCAGCCGCGATGCGGGCGGCGTTCGGTACCTGAGCGCTTTCAAACCGGCGGTGCATGCCGCGATGGCGGAAAATATTCGCTAAGTCCTTGTTTCGCCGGAAATTCGGCGAGGCATGAGGGTGCCGTTTGTGCTATCATTTCCTGTCTTTTTCATCTGCTTGTCGCGGATCGGAAAGCCCTGCAGGTAGCGCGTTTCGTTGCTGGTTCCAGTGGCAACTCTCAGTGGCCTCTCAAGAGGCGGTCGTTGAAAGCGTCAGGGGTGGTTTCCGGTTGCTGCAAGCAGTATCGCTCTCGCTAAACACGGAAACCTGATGGCCGATCTTGCCAAGGAAATCATCCCGGTAAACCTCGAAGACGAGATGCGTCGCAGCTATCTCGATTACGCGATGAGCGTAATCGTCGGCCGCGCGCTTCCGGACGTTCGGGACGGACTCAAGCCAGTGCACCGGCGCGTCCTGTACGCGATGAGCGTGCTCGGCGCGCACGCCAACAAGCCGTACTTCAAGTCGGCACGAATCGTCGGTGACGTGATCGGTAAATACCATCCGCACGGCGACCAGTCGGTCTACGACACGCTGGTGCGCATGGCGCAGCCGTTTTCGCTGCGCTACCTGCTGGTGGATGGTCAGGGCAACTTCGGTTCGGTCGATGGCGACTCCGCCGCGGCGATGCGTTACACCGAAGCGCGCATGTCCCGGATCACCCATGAGTTGATGGCGGACATCGAGAAGGAAACCGTCGACTTCCAGCCCAACTATGACGAGAAGGAATTCGAGCCGACGGTCATGCCGACCCGGATCCCGAACCTGCTCATCAATGGTTCCGCCGGCATCGCGGTCGGCATGGCGACCAACATCCCGCCGCACAACCTGTCGGAGATCATCGACGCGACGATCGCGCTGATCGACGATCCCGAGATCGACATCGACGGCCTGATGGTGCACGTGCCCGGTCCGGACTTCCCGACCGCCGGCATCATCAACGGCACCTCCGGGATCATCAACGCGTACCACACCGGTCGCGGCCGCGTGCGCATGCGCGCCAAGGCGGATATCGAGGTCGCCGACAACGGCCGTGAGGCGATCGCGGTCACCGAGATTCCCTACCAGGTCAACAAGGCGCGGCTGATCGAGAAGATCGCCGAGCTGGTCAAGGAAAAGAAGCTCGAAGGCATCAGCGAGTTGCGCGACGAGTCCGACAAGGACGGCATGCGCATCTACATCGAGATCAAGCGCGGCGATTCCGCTGAGGTGGTGCTCAACAACCTCTACCAGCAGACCCAACTGGAGTCGTCGTTCAGCATCAACATGGTGGCGCTGGTCGATGGCCGGCCGCAGCTGCTGAACCTCAAGCAGATCCTGCAGTCCTTCGTGCGCCATCGCCGTGAGGTTGTCACCCGCCGGACCATCTTCGATCTGCGCAAGGCGCGCGCCCGTGCGCACGTGCTGGAAGGGCTGACCGTCGCGCTGGCGAACATCGACGAGATGATCGAGCTGATCAAGACCTCGGCGAACCCGAACGAGGCGCGTGAGCGCATGCTCGCCAAGTCCTGGGAGCCGGGACTGGTGGGGGCGCTGCTCGGCGCCGCCGGTGCCGAGGCCTCGCGTCCGGAGGACCTGCCCAAGGGCGTCGGCCTGCTGAACGACCGCTACCAGCTCACCGAGACCCAGGCCCAGCAGATCCTGGAGATGCGCCTGCACCGCCTGACCGGGCTGGAGCAGGAGAAGCTGACCGACGAGTACAAACTGCTGCTGGAAACCATCCGCGGCCTGATCGAGATCCTTGAGGATCCGAACGTGCTGCTCGACGTGATCCGCACCGAGTTGAACAACGTCAAGGCGGAGTTCGGCGACGAGCGCCGCAGCGAGATCCGCGAGAGCGAGGAAGACCTCGACATCCTCGATCTGATCGCACCCGAGGACGTCGTGGTGACGCTGTCGCATTCGGGTTATGCCAAGCGCCAGCCGGTGAGCACCTACCGGGCGCAGAAGCGCGGCGGTCGTGGACGCAACGCGGCATCGACCAAGGACGAGGATTTCATCGACAGCCTGTGGCTGGTGAACACCCACGACACCCTGCTGACCTTCACCAGCGCCGGCCGTGTGTTCTGGCTGCCGGTGTACCAGTTGCCGGACGCGGGTCCGACCGCTCGCGGCCGGCCGATCATCAACTGGATTCCGCTGGAACCCGACGAGCAGGTCCAGGCCGTGGTGCCGGTACGTGACTACGAAGGCGAGCGTTATGTGTTCTTCGCGACTCGCAATGGCGTGGTCAAGAAAACTCCGATCAGCGAATACGCCTACCGGCTGCAGCGCGGCAAGATCGCGATCAACCTGGATGACGGCGATGCCCTGATCGGTGTCGGCCTCTCGGACGGCAGCCGCGACATCATGCTGTTCTCCAGCGAGGGCAAGGCGGTCCGGTTTGCCGGCAACACCGTGCGCTCGATGGGCCGGACGGCCCGCGGCGTGCGCGGCATGCGTCTGGGCGAGGGCGGCAAGGTGGTGAGCCTGATCGTGGTCGAAGGCGACGGCGACATCCTGACCGCCAGCGAGCGCGGCTTCGGCAAGCGTACTCCGCTGGCGGAATACCCGTGCAAGGGGCGCGGCACCCAGGGCGTGATCGCGTTGCGGACCTCCGATCGCAATGGCCAGCTGGTCGGGGCGGTCCAGCTCACCGAGACCCATGAGGTCCTGCTGATTTCGGACGGCGGCACCCTGGTCCGCACGCGCGCCTCGGAGATCTCGCAGGTCAGCCGCAACACCCAGGGCGTGACCCTGATGCGGCTGGCGGACAACGAGACCCTGCAGGCGGTCGAACGGCTGGATGCGTCGCTGGATGAGGAACTGGAGGTGGATTCCGCCGATGGTTCCGAGGTCACGGTTGCGCCCGTGGATGTCGATCCGTCGGTAATCGCTTCGCAAGACGGGGAGTCTTCGACGGACTCGCCGGACTGACGCTTGTCGCAGCTGCCGTGACAACGAAAAACGCCGCCCGGGATGGGCGGCGTTTTTTGTTCCGGGGCTTGCGGCTTCTCGGTCAGCCGCCGATCCAGCCGTCGAGCATGTCCGACAACTCGTCGGCGTGTTCCTCTTCCTGGGCGAGGATGGATTCCAGGATGCGCTTGGTGGTGGTGTCCTTGTCGCCGATGTAGTTGATCATCTCGCGGTAGCTGTCGATCGCGATGCGCTCGGCTACCAGGTCTTCCTTCACCATGTCGCGCAGGTCGGTGCCTTCCACATACTCGGCATGCGCACGCCCCGCCAGGATTTCCGGGTTGAAATCGGGTTCGCCCCCCAACTGGACGATACGTTCCGCGAGCAGGTCGCCGTGGGCCTGTTCTTCCTGCGCGTGTTGCAGGAACTCGGCCTTGATCGAATCCGCCATCAAGCCGCTGGCCATGAAGTAGTGGCGCTTGTAGCGCAGCACGCAGACCAGCTCGGTTGCCAGTGCTTCGTTCAACAACCGGATCACGGTCTCCCGGTCGGCGGTGTAGCTGTCGGTGATCGCCCCTTTCTCGATATGTTGGCGTGCGCGCTTGCGGATCGTCGCCAGATCGCTGACGAAGGGGGAGTTCTTCGAGGACGTTGCTTGCTTGCTCATGTCGATCTCCGTGGCGGGAGGAAAGATCAGAAAAGCTGCGACAGCATGTGTTCGGCCGAGGACACCCGGTATTCGCCCGGGGCCTCCACGAAAAGCTGCTTGACCACGCCGTTCTCGGCATACAGCGAGAAGCGTTTGGCGCGGATTCCCATGCCGTAGGAACTGGCATCCAGCTCCAGGCCCAGTGCCCGGGTGAACACGGCATTGCCGTCGGCCAGCATCATCAGGCCTTCGGGCACGTTCTGGCTTTGGCCCCACGCCTGCATCACGAACGGGTCGTTGACCGATATGCAGGCCACGTCGATACCCTTGTCGCGGAACTGCTGGTAATGCTCGACGAATCCGGGCAGGTGCTTCTCCGAACAGGTGGGTGTGAAAGCGCCCGGGACGGCAAAGATCACCACCTTGTTGTCACCGAACAATTTGGCGGTATCCACGGTCTGGACCCCATCGTGAATGCGCTGCAGTGGGACGTCTGGAAGGTGTTCGCCAACCTGGATGCTCATGGAATTCTCCTGTGTAGGGCGTCAGTGTAGATGCGGGCTTCTAAATTTCGCGTCAACAGCGCAATGCAGGCAAAAAGAGCAGGAAAAGCATGCTGGCAGCGCTTGAACTGGACCGGGGTCGTGACCATCTGGGAAGGTGGCCGACACACCCCGCATTCATGCCTGGGGATATCCTGCGTCCACGTCACGCGGAACGCTTCTGGAGCGATTGATGCATTTCAAGGATTACTACGAGACCCTCGGTGTCGAGGCGAGCGCCGGAGACGCCGAGATCAAGACGGCCTATCGGCGGATGGCGCGCAAATTCCATCCCGACGTCAGCAAGGAGGCCGGCGCGGAGGAGAAGTTCAAGGCGGTCAACGAAGCTTATGAAGCGCTGCGCGATCCGCAGAAGCGTGCGGCCTACGACCAGTTGCGCGCGCGTGGCTACCGTCCGGGGGACGAGGTGCGTCCGCCGCCGGGTGGTTTTGGTGGTCCAGGTGGCGGCGGGGTGGATTTCGAGGAAATCTTTGCCGGCGGCGGCGCCGGTGGTGGTTTCAGCGATTTCTTCGAAAGCCTGTTCGGCCGGGGGCGTGCCGGTGCCGGCGGTGCTGGTGGGAACGGATTTGGCCAGCGGTCGGCGCATGGGCAACCACGGGCGCCAGCGGACACCCGGGCCAAGCTGTCGGTACCGCTGGAAACGGTGTATGCCGGTGACAGCGTACGCATTGCCATCAACGGCAAGACCCTGGACGTGCGCGTGCCCAAGGGCATTCGCGAGGGCCAGGCGATCCGCCTGGCCGGGCAGGGCAGTCATGGCGGCGGTTTGCTGCTGGAGATCGAGTACGCCGCGCACCCGCAGTTCGAGGTGGACGGGCGCAATGTGATCCACGTCCTGTCGATTGCCCCGTGGGAGGCGGCACTGGGAGCGACGATCAGCGTGCCGACGCTGGGTGGTTCGGTGGACTTGAAGATCCCCGCCAATTCCGAAGCAGGCCGCAAGCTGCGCTTGCGCGGCCGGGGCCTGCCGGGCGCGTCGACGAGTGGCGATCAGATCGTCGAGCTGGAAGTGCTGGCGCCCAAGCCGACCACGGACGCGCAGAAAGGCGCGTACGAAGCCATGCGCGATGCTTTTGGAAAGGACTGGCGCCGGGAGTGATCCCCAGCGCCATCGCGCCAGCGGCGTGGTGCCGGGCGTGAGCAGTCGGGGCGGAAAAACCGGTGCGCGGCGGGTTGTGCAACCCGTGGCCGGGTCAGTCGGACGGTGTCAGGCCTGCAGCAGTTGGGCGAGTATTTCCGCCAGATCGGACTCGTTGAACGGCTTGGTGATGTACGCCTTCGCCCCCTGGCGCATGCCCCAGACGCGATCGGTTTCCTGGTCCTTGGTGGTGACCAGGACCACCGGGATGTGCTTGGTGGCGGCGTCGCGGCAGATCGAGCGGGTGGCCTGGAACCCGTTGAGGTTCGGCATGACCACATCCATCAGCACCAGATCGGGAAGCTCCCGCTTGGCGGCGTCCACGCCGGCGGCACCGTCTTCGGCGGTCAGTGCTTCGTGGCCGAGCTTTTCGACGATGCGGCGTATGCCCATCAATTGCGACGGCGAGTCGTCGACGATCAGAATGCGCGCCATGTGTATTCCCCAGTAGACCGTTGGATTGTAGCCGCGTAACGCAGGACCGCCAAACGGTTCAGAGGGTGACCAGGGTCCGTCCCAGTGAGCCGCCGGCAAGCATGGTCGGAAATACCTCGGGCAACTGGGCCAGGGCGACTTCGCGGGTGCAGATACGCTCCAGGTGGACGGGCTTCCAGTCGCTGGCGAGGTGCTGCCAGACCGCTTCGCGGATGTCGCGTGCGGTACCGGCCGAGGCCACGCCCAGCAACGACACGCCGCGGATGATGAAGGGCATGACGGTGGCATCCAGCGTGGCGGAGGCGGCCAGACCGGCGCTGGCGACATTGCCGTAAGGCGCGCATTGGGCCAGCAGGCTGGTCAGCATCGGGCCGCCGACGTTGTCGAGGCCACCGCCAAAGCGCGCAGATTCCATCGGGCGGGTCGTGGCAAGGGCCTCCCGGCCGAGTACCTGGCTGGCGCCGATGTCCCGCAGGTAGGCGTGCTGGTCGGATTTTCCGCTGATGGCGTGGACCTCGAAACCGGCACGGCTGAAGATGTCGATCGCCAGCGAGCCGACGCCACCGGTCGCGCCGGTGACTGCCAACGGCCCCATGTCCGGGCGTTGCCGGTTCTCGGTCATCCGGAACAAGGCCAGTGCGGCGGTGAAGCCCGCGGTGCCCAGGATCATGCTTTCGCGCAGGCTCAGGCCGGACGGCAACGGGATCGCCCATTGCGCTTCCAGACGCACGTACTCGCTGTAACCGCCGTCACGGGTCTCGCTGAGTCCGCTGCCGGTTGCCAGCACCGCATCGCCTTCCTTGAAGGCCGGATCGGTGGATGCGACCACGTGCCCGGCAACATCGATCCCGCCGACCAGCGGGAACCGTCGCAGGATCTTGCCCTGGCCGGTGCCTGCCAAGGCGTCCTTGAAGTTGATCGAGGAATGGACGGCCTTGACCACCACTTCGCCGGGAGCGAGGTCGTCCAGCGAGATCGCTTCGATGCCGCTGCGATAACCGGCCGCGTCGTTGTGGATACGGAAGGCGTTGAAAGTGGCTGGAGTGGTGTTGGTCATGTCGTCCCTCATTCGATCGGTACCGGCGGATGTCCGCTCGCGGTGGATTGCGGTCTGGGTGGCGGCTGTGGCCGGGGTGGATGTCAGCGCACTGCGTTGCGTCGCTTCTCCTCGAGCCACTTGTCGGCGTTTGCCGGCAGATAGGCCTGCATCCACGACAACATTCCATCGATGTCCTCGCCATGCCACAGGTCGAGGCGCTGCTCGGCATTCACGAAGTGTTCGCGGACCATCCGGTCCATCATCGCGACCAGCGGTTCGTAGAAACCATCCACGTCGAGGAAGGCGCAGGGTTTGTTGCCGAGTCCCAACTGCCGCCAGGTCAGCATCTCGAACATCTCGTCCAGAGTACCGAAGCCGCCGGGCAGGGCGATGAAGCCGTCCGACAGTTCGAACATGCGCGCCTTGCGCTCGTGCATGCTGCCCACGACCTCCTGCCGGGTCAGGCCGCGATGGGCGACCTCCCAGGTGACCAGTTGCTCGGGGATCACGCCGACCACCTCGCCGCCTGCGGCCAGCGCGGCATCGGCCACGGTTCCCATCAGGCCGACGTTTCCGCCGCCGTAGATGACCGCCAGGCCCTGTTCGGCAAGTTGCTTTCCAAGCTCGGCGGCACGTTCCGCATAGACCGGACGTGAGCCGGAATGGGAGCCGCAATAGACGCAGACGGATTTCATGGGGTTGGATTCCTGCTGGAGTCGACAACCAGGGCCGGCGCTCGACTGGTGATCAAAAGAGGTAAATGAAAACGGCGCACCAAGGTGCGCCGTGTGTGGTTTCAGGTCGGTCTGCGCCGCGATCCGTTCGCCCGTTGGGGCGATCAGTTCGCCTTGTGGATCGCGCGCTTGTCGACGGCCATGGCCGCTTCGTGGACCACTTCCGACAGCGCCGGGTGGGCGAAGCAGATGCGGGCCAGGTCGTCGGCAGCGCCCTTGAACTCCATCGTGATCACGCCGCTGTGGACCAGCTCGGACACGTTCGGTCCGCACAGGTGTACACCCAGCACGCGGTCGGTCTCGGCATGGGCGATCACTTTGACCAGACCGGCGGGCTCGTTCATCGCCACGGCGCGGCCGTTGGCGGCAAACGGGAAGCTGCCGGTCTTGTACGGAATGCCTTCGCTCTTGCATTGTTCTTCGGTCTTGCCGACCCAGGCGATTTCCGGCTCGGTGTAGATCACCCAGGGCACGGTATCCAGGTTGACGTGGCCGGGCAGGCCGGCGATCAACTCGGCCACCGCAATGCCTTCCTCGGACGCCTTGTGCGCCAGCATCGGGCCGCGGATGCAGTCACCGACCGCCCACACGCCATCGACGCCGGTGTGGCAATGCTCGTCGACCTCGATCTGGCCGCGCTCGTTGACCTTCACGCCGGTACCGTCGGCCAGCAGGCCCTTGGTCGCGGCGCGGCGGCCCACGGCCACCAGCAGCTTGTCGACGACCAGGCTCTGCTCGCCCTTGGCGTCGGTGTAGGTGAGGTGGACGCCGTCCTTCTTGATCTCGGCCTTGCCGACCTTTGCGCCCAGCTTGATGTCCAGGCCCTGCTTCTTGAACTCGCGCGCGGCGACCTTGCTGATGTCCGCATCGGCCGCTGCCAGGAAGCCGGGCAGGGCTTCGAGGATGGTCACTTCCGAACCCAGGCGCTTCCACACGCTGCCCAGCTCCAGGCCGATCACGCCCGCACCGATCACGCCAAGGCGCTTGGGCACCTCGGTGAAGTTCAGCGCGCCGACGTTGTCGACGATCCTGTCGCCGTCGAACTTGGCGAACGGCAGCTCGATGGAGTCCGAACCGGCAGCGATGATCACGTTGGCGGCCTTCAGCTCGACCTCGGAGCCGTCGTGCTGCTTCACCCTGACCACGTTGCCCGCGTGCAGGGTGCCGAAGCCGTAGAACGGTGTGACTTTGTTGGCCTTGAACAGCATCGTGATGCCGCCGGTGAACTGG
>DATJBR010000117.1:0-11808 GCA_035515255.1 Lysobacter sp.
TGGTCGTCGCCTGCATCGTCGGCGATGGGGAGGCGGAGACCGGCGCGCTGGCCACCAGCTGGCATTCCAACAAGTTCCTCAACCCCGCGCGTGACGGGGCGGTGCTGCCGATCCTGCATCTGAACGGCTTCAAGATTGCCAGCCCGACGATACTGGCGCGCATCGGCCGTCAGGAGCTGACGGACCTGTTGCGGGGCTACGGCCACGAACCGTATTTCGTCGAAGGCGACGAGCCCGCCGCCGTGCATCGGCTGCTGGCCGCGACACTCGATACCGTGATGGAGCGGATCCGCGATATCCAGCAGGCCGCCCGCCGCGTGGGCGCTTCGGGAAAGGTGTCCCGGCCGCGCTGGCCGATGATCGTTTTCCGCACGCCCAAGGGCTGGACGGGGCCGAAGTTCGTCGATGGCAAGCCGGTCGAGGGCACGTGGCGCGCGCACCAGGTGCCGATCACGGACTTCAGCCGGCCCGAACACATCAGGCAGCTCGAAGAGTGGATGCTGAGCTACCGGCCGGAGGAATTGTTCGACCCGGCCGGTCGGTTCCGAGAGGAGTTTGCCGAGCTGGCACCTTCCGGCCAGCGCCGGATGGGCGCCAATCCGCACGCCAACGGCGGGCTGTTGCTGACCTCCCTGTCGCTGCCGGAGTTTCGCGACCATGCGGTGGCGGTCTCCGTCCCCGGCGGCATCGAGGCCGAATCGACGCGCGTGCTCGGCGGCTTCCTGCGCGACGTGATGAAACAGAACCTCGCCACCCGGAACTTCCGGTTGTTCGGTCCCGACGAGACGGCCTCCAACCGTCTGCAGGATGTGTTCGAGGTGACCGGCAAGGCATGGATGGCGGAAACCGAGGCGGTGGACGTCGACCTCAGTGTCGAGGGCCGCGTGATGGAAGTGCTCAGCGAGCATCTGTGCCAGGGCTGGCTGGAGGGGTACCTGCTCACCGGTCGGCACGGACTGTTCTCCTGCTACGAGGCTTTCATCCACATCGTCGACTCGATGTTCAACCAGCATGCCAAGTGGCTGAAAGTCAGTCGCCGGATTGCATGGCGGGCGCCGATCGCCTCGCTGAACTACCTGTTGACCTCGCACGTCTGGCGGCAGGACCACAACGGCTTCTCGCACCAGGACCCCGGTTTCATTGATCACGTGGCCAACAAGAAGTCCGATGTCGTGCGCATCTACCTGCCGCCGGACGCGAACTGCCTGCTCTCGGTGGCCGACCACTGCCTGCGCAGCCGCAACTACGTCAACCTGATCATTGCCGGCAAGCAGCCCGAATGGCAGTGGCTGGATATCGATGCCGCCATCGAGCACTGCCGGGCCGGCGTCGGCATCTGGCCATGGGCGGGCAATGACGAAGGCGCTGATCCGGACATCGTCATGGCCTGCGCCGGCGACGTGCCAACGCTGGAGACGCTTGCCGCCGTCACCCTGTTGCGGCAGTACGTGCCGGACATCCGGATCCGGGTGGTCAACGTCGTCGACCTGATGACGCTGCAGCCCCGCAGCGAACACCCGCACGGCCTGGAAGACCGGGATTTCGACCGGCTGTTCACCCGTGACCGGCCGGTGCTGTTTGCCTATCACGGCTATCCCGGGCTGATCCATCGACTCACCTACCGGCGGCAGAACCACGACAACATCCATGTGCGTGGCTACAAGGAAGAGGGAACCACCACCACGCCCTTCGACATGGCGGTGCTGAACAACCTTGACCGCTATCAGCTCGCGCTGGATGCGGTACGACGCATTCCGCGGCTGGCCGACCAGGTGCCGACCGCCGTCGATCGTTACCACCGCACGATGGAGCGCCACCGTCGCTACGTCGGCGAGCATGGCGAGGACATGCCCGAAGTGCGGAACTGGAAGTGGACTGCCTGAGCGCCCTCACCGGCGGACGGGAGTTTTCATGACAGCCAAGCGGCCAGCCCTGACGGTTCTTGCGCTCAACAGCGGTTCGTCGTCGCTCAAGTTCGGGCTGTACAGGGCCACGCATCCGGCGGTGGAGACGCTGTTCTCGGGCCGCGCCGAGTCGATCGGCGCGGCCAGCGGAGAGTTCCGGGTGCGCGACGCGCAGGGCAGGGTCGTGCTTTCGGAGACGTTGCCCTTGCGCGACCAGCGCGATGCCTGCGCCCGCGTCGTGCGGTTGTTCGACAGCCCCGACCTGCCGGCCCCCGAAGCGGTGGGTCATCGTGTCGTGCATGGCGGAATCCACCTGCGGCGTCATTGCGTGATCGACGACGATGTCATGCGGAAACTCGAAGCCGCTGCCAGCTTCGCTCCGCTGCACGTGCCGATGGCGCTGTCGACCATCCGCCTGGTGCAGGGCGCCTTCCCGCGGCTCACGCAGGTGGCCTGTTTCGATACCGCATTCCACGCCGGCATGCCCGACGTCGCACGCACCTTGCCCCTGCCGGGGGAGTGGCGGGCCGAGGGGGTGCAGCGTTTCGGATTCCATGGCCTTTCGTGCGAGTCGATCCTGCACCGGCTCGGACGCCGTGTTCCGTCCCGGTTGGTGATCGCGCATCTGGGCAGCGGTGCCAGTGTGACTGCGGTCAAGGACGGAAGCTCCGTCGACAACAGCATGGGCATGACCCCCAGCGGTGGGGTGATGATGGCCACCCGCTGCGGCGACATCGATCCGGGCGTCCTGGCCTATCTGGTGCGCGAGAAGAAATTCGATGCTCCCGCGCTGGAGGACCTGATCGACCACCGCTCGGGGATGCTGGGTGTTTCGGCGGTCAGCGGCGACCTGCGGCGTTTGCGCGAAGTGGCGGCATCGAATGCGGATGCCCGCCTTGCCATCGGCATGTTCACCTATTCGGTGCGCAAACAGGTGGCGGCTATGGCGGCCGTACTGGGTGGATTGGAGCTGCTGGTCTTCACCGGCGGTATCGGCCAGCACGATGCCGCAGCACGCGCCGAAATCTGTGACGGGCTCGCCTGGTGCGGCATCGCGCTGGATGCACGACGCAACCGGGAGTCCGTCGACCCGGTCAGCCGGCCCGGGTCGCCCTGTGCCGTCCGCGTGCTGGCCAGTGAGGAAGAAGTGCAGATCGCCAGGCACGTGCGCGGGCTGGTGGCATGAAATGGCCTGGCTGGCTCGGCCGAAAGGCCGGCAAGGCGCCCCCGTCCTCGCATGGCTCGCGCGAGCTAGACCGGCTTTGCCGGGACGAGCTGACCGGGATGGCGGTGCTGGAACCCGGCCCGCTCTACCAGGCGTTGAAAAGCGGCCCGCAAGGCCTGCCTGAAAGCGAAGCGCTGGAGCGCCTCAGGAGGACGGGCCGCAACGCGGTCGCCCAGGAGCGCACCAAGAGTGCGGCGGCGCAGCTGCTGGAGCGGATTGCCAATCCGCTGAACATCCTGCTGTTGCTGATGGCGGCGGTGTCGCTGATGACCGGCGGCGCCGAGGCGGCCGCCATCATCACCTTGATGGTGGTGTTGAGCGTCTCGCTGTCGTTCGTCCAGGAGCGGCGCTCGAACCGGGCTGCCGCGGCGCTGCGGGCGATGGTGCATACGACGGCGAGCGTCCTGCGGCTGCCGTCGTCGGAAGCCGACACCACTGCACAGGGCGGTGGCGAAGGTGCCCCGGACAGTGCGCTGTCGACGTCCCGGGAGGTGCCGATCGAGCAGCTCGTGCCGGGGGATGTCATCCACCTGTCCGCGGGGGACATGGTTCCCGCCGATGTCCGGGTACTCACGGCGAAGGATCTTTTCGTCAACGAAGCTTCGCTGACCGGCGAGGCGCTGCCGGTGGAGAAGTTCGCGATGGCCGAGGCCGCGGGCACGGCTGTCATGCAACTTCGCAACACCTGCTTCATGGGCACCGACGTGACCAGCGGCACGGCCTCGGCGATCGTGGTCCACACCGGCGCGCGCGCGGTCTTCGGCGGCATCGCCAATGCCATCGCCGGCGAGCGGGAGCTGACCAGCTTCGACCGCGGCGTCACCCGCTTCACCTGGCTGATGATCCGTTTCATTGTCGTCATGGCGCCGCTGGTGTTCCTCATCAACGGCGTGACCAAGGGGGATTGGCTGCAGGCCCTGCTTTTCGCCACGGCGGTCGCGGTCGGGCTGACGCCCGAGATGCTGCCGATGCTGGTGACGGTCAACCTGAGCAAGGGCGCGATGGCGATGTCGCGCAAGAAGGTGATCGTCAAGCGCCTGAACGCCATCCAGAACTTCGGGGCGATGGATGTCCTGTGCACCGACAAGACCGGCACGCTGACCCAGGACCGGATCATCCTCGAGAAGTACGTCGGCCTGGACGGCAATGACAGCGACAAGGTGCTCGAGTACGCCTATCTCAACAGCTACTACCAGTCCGGCCTGAAGAACCTGCTGGATGTCGCCGTGCTGAAGTATTCGCAGGTGCACGAGAAGCTGCACCGGAGCGGCAATTTCCACAAGGTGGACGAGATTCCGTTCGACTTCCTGCGCCGGCGCATGTCGGTGATCGTCGATGGCCAGGGCGGGCGCCTGCTGATCTGCAAGGGCGCGGTCGAGGAGGTCTTCGCCGTGTGCACGCACGGCGAAGTCGATGGGCGACGGTTCGCGCTGGACGACAGCCACCTGGACGCCTTGCAGGCCGAGAGCAAGGCGTTGAACGAGGACGGCCTGCGGGTCCTCTCGATCGCGGTCAAGCCGATCGAGAGCGGCCAGTGCGTGTTCTCGATGCAGGACGAATCGGACCTGACGCTGCTGGGGTATGTCGCCTTCCTGGATCCGCCGAAGGAGAGCGTGCGCGGGGCGCTCACGGCGCTGGCCGGGCACGGCGTGGACGTGAAGATCCTGACCGGGGACAACGAGCTGGTCACGCGCAAGGTCTGCCGGGAGGTCGGGCTGCAGGTGGACCGGGTCGTGCTGGGCAGCGAACTGGAAAAGCTCGGTCCCGACGCGTTGGGCGAAATGGCCGAATCCGCGCAGGTCTTCGCCAAGCTGTCGCCGGCGCAGAAAGCCCTGGTGATCGAGGCCCTGCACCGCAAGGGCCACGTGGTGGGGTACCTCGGCGACGGCATCAACGACGGGCCGGCGCTCAAGGCCGCCGACATCGGCATCTCGGTCGATACCGCCGTGGACATCGCCAAGGAGTCGGCCGACATCATCCTGCTGGAAAAGAGCCTGCTGGTGCTGGACGAAGGCGTGATCGAGGGGCGCAAGGTGTTCGGCAACATCCTCAAGTACATCCGGATGGGCGCCAGCTCGAACTTCGGCAACATGTTCAGCGTATTGGGCGCGAGCGCCTGGCTGCCGTTCCTGCCGATGGCGCCGATCCAGGTATTGACCAACAACCTGCTCTACGACTTCTCGCAGACCGCGATCCCCACCGACAACATCGATCCGGAATTCCTCGACAAGCCGCGGCGCTGGGAGATCGGCAACATCGCGCGGTTCATGCTGTTCGTCGGGCCGGTCAGTTCCTTTTTCGACTATGTGACGTTCGGCGTGATGTACGCGTTCTTCCATGCGCAGACCGTCGGTCAGGCCGCGCTGTTCCAGACCGGCTGGTTCGTGGAATCGTTGCTGTCGCAGACGCTGGTCATCCACGTCATCCGTACCTCGCGGACACCGTTCATCCAGAGCCGCGCGAGCACGCCGCTGATCCTGACCAGCATCGCCATCTGTGCCACCGGCGTGTGGCTGCCCTGTTCACCGCTTGCGGCCACGCTGGGTTTCGTGTCGTTGCCGCCGATGTACTGGCCCATCCTCGTGGTGATACTGGCGGCCTATCTGACGCTCACGTTCCTGATGAAGCGCTGGTTCCACCGTTCGTTCGGCGTCGGCTAGGAAGGGCTTGGCAAGAGACGGAAAGTGGGGCGATGGGCGGTCGGTTCTCATGCGCCGACCGGTTGCCTGGCCTTGGGGCAGCTCCGTTGTGTCGTCCTCCGGCGGGCGGTGGTGTCGGGGACATGGCATTGTCGGGGATGACAGGCGACCTGCCCGCATCTTCCCCCCAGTTGGAGTGCACGTATCCATGGCCCACATCCATGCCCCCGGGCTGGTGCTTCATATGTATCCCGACACCCTGCTCGCGTTCGGCGCCAGCCACACGGTGGAGCCCGAAGACGCGGCCGCTGCCCAGCGCTACTTCGTCTGCCTGTCCGCCGATGCGGTCGAAGGCCTGTGGACGCCGCTGCACGTCACCCGTGGCGAGGACCGGCTGATGATTCCGGAGGAGGCCAAGTCCGGCCATCCGCGCTGGAGCCGCGGGCCTTCCTATTACGATCCCGACGAGCTGTGGTGCATTCCGCACAAGGCCGCGCAACGCGGGGCTGCCGAAGCGCGCGACCAGAGCAGTCCGAAGGCCCCGAACACCGTGGCGCTGTCGTCGCTGCCGAGCCGCAGCCAGTTTCCGTCCGCCGCCGCGTTTCGCGGGGTGGGAAGGCACCCCGCGCAGGGCTGATCGACGTATCGGACGGCGGGACCGGGCATCGGCTACGGAGTAACGGTCCAAGGCCGGACGGTGCAACCCTTCCTGCCGGGGTGCTCCCGCCGTCGATGGCCCGGGAAATAACCTCGGGGTTCCGGCAAGGCTTCCGGCCAATCGCTGCCTTCGACCCCTCCTCCCGGGCTGGTAGAGCCGCTCCTGTGTGGGCACGGTCGCCGGTATCGTGGCGACGCATCATCAACACAACAATCAAGGAACTGGATGGATAGGCAGCTCGATGCGGTGCCGGCGGCCGGGAGTCTGTACGCCCGTCGTTACCGCGCGCTGACCGTAGGCTCGGTCGCGCTGGTGGTGCTGTATGCGTTCGAAGCGCTGGCGGTGGCCACCGCGATGCCGGTGGTAGCGCAGGCGCTGGACGGTCTGTCGCTGTACGGGATGGCCTTTGGCGGCACGCTGGCCGCGGCGGTGGTGGGCATGGTCGCCAGTGGCCCCTGGGCGGATCGTCATGGTCCGCGCGCGCCCTTGCGACACGGCATCGTCTGGTTCTGCATCGGTCTGGTGATGGCGGGTCTGGCGCCGACGATGTGGGTGTTGTTGTTGGGCCGCGTGGTGCAGGGCTTTGGCGGCGGCCTGATGTCGGTGGCGCTGTATGTGGTGGTGGGGCGCGCGTATCCGCCGGAACTGCGCGCGCGCATCTTCGCCGCGTTCGCCGCTGCCTGGGTGGTGCCGGCTGTCGTCGGACCGGCGATCAGCGGCTTGATCGTCGAGCATCTGGGCTGGCGCTGGGTGTTCCTGCTGGTGCCGTTGGTCGCCGGCGCGGCCGCGATGATGGTGCTGCCGGCCTTGCGCGGGATCGGCCCGCTGCCGGAGGCCACTTCGGCCGATGCGGGTGCCCACCGGCAGCGCATCGTCTGGGCGGTCGGCGCGGCCGGCAGTGCACTGCTGCTGCATTACGCGGGCCAGCAGCACGGCTGGCTTGCTGCGGCATTGCTGGCCTTGGCGCTGGCGGGTCTGCTGGCCTCGATGCTGAAACTGTTGCCCGCCGGCACCTTGCGTGCGGGTCGGGGCCTGCCGACGGTGATCGCGTTGCGCGGCATCGCATCGGCCGCGTTCTTCGGTACCGAGGTGTTCCTGCCGCTGCTGCTGTCGCGGGAGCGTGGTCTGTCGCCGACCTGGGCCGGCATGGCATTGACCATCGGTGCGCTCGGCTGGTCGCTGGGTTCCTGGAACCGCGGTCGTCTGGTTGATCCTTCGCCCACGCTGGTGCTGCAGGTCGGCATGGCGATGCTGGCGCTGGGCGTGATCGGCGTCGCGGCGACGGTGGTTCCATCGGTACCGCTGGCGGCGGCCATGGTGGGCTGGATCGTCGCCGGCTTGGGTATGGGCACGGTGTACCCGAGCCTGTCGGTGTTGACCCTGTCGCTGTCGCCGCCGGAAAGTCAGGGCACCAACGCGTCGGCCCTGCAACTGTGCGACGCGCTGTTCACTGCCACCATGCTGGCGATCGGCGGTTCGTTGTTCGCCGCGCTGCTGGTGCGCGCGCCTTTGGCGGCCTACCTGTCGGGCTTCACCATCACCACCGGCCTGGCCGTGCTCGGCCTGCTGCTGGCGTCCCGCGTGCGGCCGGCAGAGGCTGTGTTGCGGGGCCGCTAAAGATCCCCCGGGGACGACCGATAACGTACCGAAGCCCGGCGATCCGGGTGGCCGTTGGGAGTGCTCGTGCGTCCGGTCGTTGCAGACGAAGTGGAGCTTGGTTCGCCATTGGCGTGGTCGGTATACGACCGCGAGGGCAAGCTGTTGTTCGTGCAGGGGATGGTGCTGACAAGCCAGGCCCATGTCGACCTCGTGCTGGAACGCGGCATGCTGGTGCCCGATACCGCCACCACCGCGGGCGTGCTGCTGCCGGAGTTCGATCACCTCGCGGATGACACGCAGGACGCAGCCGACGATGTCGAGGAAGACGGGCCGCCGGCGGAGCCGGAGCCGCCGGTATTCCGCGAGATGCAGAAGCTGCGTCGCGAGTTGCGCGCGTTGCACGACGAGTTGCTGCAACGCAGCGGCGAGCCGCTGACGGAGCGCCTGTTCGAACTGGCGCTGCGCTTGCGCGCCCTGGTCGCACGCGATGCCGACGCGGCGCTGGCGGCAATGCAGCTCGAGGTCGGCGACGACGGCCAGGTGGCGAGGTTGCTGCATGCGGCAACCCTGTGCGAATTGCTGGTGCGGGCGCGCGAGTGGGACGAGGTGGAAAGCCTGTCGGTCATCGCGGCTGCATTGACTTACGACGTCGCGTTGAATCCGTTTGCCGACGCCATGAACCAGCAGCAGACCGAACTGTCGGCCGACCAGCGGCTGGTGATCGCCGGTCATCCGCAAGCCGGTGTCGAGCTGCTGCAGGAGGCCGGCGTGGAGGACCCGGTCTGGCTGGCGGCGGTCCTGCAGCACCACGAGCGCATCGATGGCAGCGGTTATCCCAACGGCCTGTCCGGCGATGCCATCAGCCGTGGCGCACGCAAGCTGGCGATTGCCGACATCTATTCGGCGATGGTGCGGCCGCGCGCCTACCGTGAGGCGGTGCACGCCCGGCATGCGCTGCGCAGCCTGTTCCTGGAACGCGGCAAGGCCGTCGACGAAAGCCTGGCCAGCCTGCTGGTCCGCGAGATCGGTGTATTCCCGCCCGGTACACCGGTGCGACTGGCCAACGGCGAAGTCGGCGTGGTGCTGCGTCGTGGCCGCGGTGCCACGCGCCCCATCGTCGCGCGGCTGATCAACGCCAACGGCACCCTCGCCGCACTTGCCGCGCAGCGCGACAGTGGCTTGCCCGAATACGCGATCACCGAGACCGTCCCGCCGCGCAAGTACCAGGCTCTGGTGGCCAGCGCGAGCGAGCTGTGGTGCAGCGAGCGGACCTTGTTGCGGCCGTAGCGGCTGGGCTCAAGGACGCTGCAGCCGATCCCCCCGAGTGTCTTCCTGACTGCAGCCGCCCAGGTCGACGCGCGGCGCGCGAGTTCACGCCGTGATGCCACTCACCGCGATTGCCGACGGCATGACGTTGCCTCCACTGCCGGGCGTGTCACGATTCCCCGACCCGCATCCGGATGTGACCCATGAGCACCGACGACACCGAGTTCGACCCCGACGACAATTTCGCCAACAGCCTGCAGGTCGATGCGGGCATCGACCCGGATGCCGACGACACGCCCGAGGCGCTGGTCTGGCAGTTGCTGCTGCTGATCAATCCCGGCGACGAGGAATCGGCGCTGCAACAGTTCAGCGAGTACCGCGACGCATTGGCCGAAACCGACCCGGACGAGGCCGAGCCGGTCTGGTTGCTGAAGGACGTGATCGACTGGAAGGCCGGCTTCTACGTGGACGGCACGGACGCGGTGTCGTTCATCGACACCATCACCGAACTGGCCGCGCGCTGGAACCTGCGCATCGACTGGGGCGTGGAGGACGCCAGCGACGAGGACTTCCTCGCCGATGCCGACGTGCCGTCGCTGATGGCGGTGGCTTATGACCGGCTGCGCGAATACGGCTACAGCCTGTGGACCTGGAATGCCGCCAACGGGCCGTCCGGCGACGAAGACATGCAGGCCGGCTGGATCACCCTTAGCAGTGACGACGAGGCGATGCAGGAACTCGCGCACGCACTGAATATCGAACTGCGGCCGGGCAGCGATCCGTTCCATTGAAGGCAGGAACCGGCCTGCAGCGCGTCGCAAGCGCTACAGGCCCCGGGATCGGACCCGGCTACTCGTCGATAAAGATCGACTCGATCGGCAAGCCGAACAGCCGCCCGATCTTGAACGCCAGCGGCAGGCTGGGATCGTACTTGCCGGTCTCGATCGCGTTGATGGTCTGCCGCGACACGTCCAGTTGCTCGGCCAATTGGGCCTGCGACCATCCCTGCTGGCTGCGCAGCGCACGCAGGTGGTTGTTCATGCGTCGCGGTACCGTTGCTTGACCCACCACAACGCGATGCCGAACACCGCAAACAGGCCGGGAAATACCCACAGCAAGCCGGCGCGAAGTTGCACCAGACCCGCGACCTGCAGGAAAGCGGCGGCCATGCTCAGCACGCCGACCGTCAACCCGGCGAGCGCCGCAGCCTCCAGGAACATCCGCTGCTCCAGCTCATCACCGTCGCGGACCCGGCGCATCACCGAGCGCGCGACCAGCAGGACCGGCAACACCGGCGACAAGGCGAGCAGTGCGCGCGGCAGCGTGTCACACACGTGTTCGAGCATCGGCCAGGCCAGCGGCATGATGCCCACGTAGGCCACCATCGCGAGCGCGAATTCACGCGCATAGCGCCGATCAACCGTGCGCATGCGGTCGGTGCTGGTCCAGCGGGAACACACCAGCCAGATCGCGCCGGTGCCCCCACAGACAGCGCCGCCGTAAAGCAGCGTCCGGCTGCTGATCAACCAACCGGCGACGAGCAGTGCGATGCCCGTGGCAATGGCGACCAGACCGATCGCAAGCATGAAGTTGCGATTGCTCATATTCCGGTTCTCCAGTCCATTTTGTGCCGGTGCGGTCATGGCAGCGTCCTCGCGGCACGGAGGTCGGCTGCGACCCGCCGGGATTTTCCGGGCGGGCCGGACATCACGAAATGGCGGTGCAGGTGCAAGGCTCCTGCATGAAGGGCTTCGTCGGAAACGGGATCAGGCGAGGCATGTGTGGCGGGTTCCTGAGGCAATAACGGGTGCATGGGGCAGCTCCAGTTGTGTCAAGTTTGCTTGACACGAAACATGGGCGTCTCCCATTGAAATGTCAAGCGAGCTTTACTTCTGGATACTTGCGGCGCCCTGTGGATTTCTCCGGTTATCCGACCCGTTGGCGCGCTTACGGTTCATCGCGCCGCTTGCCGTACCACAGCGCCAACTCGTCCCGTGACCTGAGCATCCGGCGACCGCGCCAGAGGAACCGCGCCAGCAATCGCAGTTGCTCGCCCAGGGTGTGGGTGCGTAGTTTGCGTGCCGAGGTCATCACGATTTCCTCGAGGATGACGAGCTGCCCGTGCCGGGCCAGAGTGCGGCCCATCGCGACGTCCTCGCCGGCGTAGTAGGTCTCGTCGAAGCCGCCGACCGCATCGAACGCGGCGCGGGTGCAGAACAGGCTGCAGCCCGGCGTCACGCCCACCCGGCGGAAGATGTGGATCATCAGCACCTGGCCGATCCGCTCATGCAACCGTGCCTTGCCGAGCAGCTTCACGCCCGCGCCACCGCCGGCCGCGCCATCGTGCATCGCGGTCATCGCCGCGCGCACATAGGGCGGATGGATCAGCGTGTCGGCATCGATGAAAAACAGGAAATCGCCGCGTGCCTCGCGTGCGCCGGCATTGCGGGTGGCGGCGATCTGCCGGTGCGAAACGTGGACCACGCGCGCGCCATGATCGATGGCGATCTCCGCGGT
>DATJBR010000118.1:0-2181 GCA_035515255.1 Lysobacter sp.
CATCATACAGCGCTTTGCGGAGACGTCAACCACTTGCTTCGTCCCAACTTGCCGCTGCAACTTGCTGCGATTCCGCTGCAGCGAGCCGACCATCTTAGCGGGTTTTTCGACAACGTCAACACCCGATGCCGATCCGTCCCACCCTCCCCGCCAAACCTCGTGCCGACACCCCGGCGGGCCGCGCATTGTGCACACCTTCTTCGTATCTGGGAAGGGGTAACGCGAAATATATTCCCGAGGGAGTGAAAAAGCCGTCACTTGACGGGCCGCTCCCGCTGTTCGAAGGTCGCCTGATACAACCTGTGAGGAGCGGCAACGGTGCGGGCAAATCGAATTGCGAGTGGAATGGCACTGGCCTGTGGCTTGTTGTTGGCCGGGTGTGCGTCCGGCAACGGCCTGTGGGTCGAGTTGGGCGGCGCCCGCTATGCGGTCGAAGTGGCAGACGACAACGCCAAGCGTGCTCAGGGACTGATGTTCCGCGATGAGATCGCCGAGGACCACGGGATGCTATTCATCCACGAACGTGAAGAGCCACAGGCGTACTGGATGAAGAACACCCGGATTCCGCTGGACATCCTGTACTTCGACAACGAGCGCCGACTGGTATCGCAGCAGCGCGACGTACCGCCCTGCTCTGCCGGCGACCGCTGCCCTCCCTATCCGAGCGGGGCCGCGGCGCGGTTCGTTCTGGAGCTCAATGCCGGGCAGGCATCGAAACTGGGCTTGCAAGACGGCGCAGAGCTGCGTTTTGGTCCAGCGATCCCTGCAACGCGCTAGCGCGCCTCAGAGCTCCATCATCTCGAAGTCATCCTTGGTCACACCGCAATCGGGACAGGTCCAGGTCTCGGGAACATCTTGCCAACGCGTCCCCGGCGCGATGCCTTCTTCCGGCAAGCCCTCCGCCTCGTCATAGATGAATCCACAGACGACGCACATCCAGGTGCGGAATTCGACAGTGGTGACGTTCTTGGACATGGCTGGATACTTGGGGTGGTCGGAATGACCCCGGATTGTCCCACCCCGTCACCACAGGTGAAAGCACGCACATGAACACGGCTTGGCCCCAGCAGGGGCTGTACGCAATCACGCCCGACGAATCCGACACTGAACGCCTGCTGGCGAGGGTCGCACCGGTATTGGAGGCGGGTGCGGCATGGCTGCAATACCGCAACAAGCCGGGCGATGCGGCCTTGCGCCGTGAACAGGCCGCTGCATTGCTGCCGTTGTGCGCCCGATACCGGGTGCCACTGATCATCAACGACGATTGGCGGCTGGCCGCGGCACTGAAGGCCGATGGCGCGCACATGGGCGAGGACGATGGCGAGCTTGCCGCGGCACGGGCAGCGCTGGGTCCCGATGCGATCCTGGGGGCTTCCTGTTACGACAGCCTTGAGCTGGCGGAACGCGCGGTGGCGGCCGGTGCCAGCTACGTCGCGTTCGGTGCGTTTTTCGTGTCGCCAACCAAGCCACACGCCCGGCACGCATCACCGCAGGTGCTGCGCGATGCGGCCCGGCTGGGCGTGCCGCGGGTGGCCATTGGTGGCATCACGCCGGACAATGGGCGGCTGTTGGTGCAGGCCGGTGCCGACCTGCTGGCGGTGATCAGCGGCGTATTCGATGCGCCCGACCCGGCACGTGCCGTCCGCGCCTATCGCGCCTGCTTCGCACACGACTGATCCACATACGGCTGACCCACATACGCCTGATGCACACGACCGAAAAGTCCCGAGATGAGAGCCCTTCAATGAACCACGACCGTTCGCACGCCCTGTTCACCCGCGCTTCCGAGCTGCTTCCCGGCGGCGTCAACTCGCCAGTGCGCGCGTTCAAGTCGGTGGGGGGCGAACCGTTCTTCGCCCAGCGTGCGCAGGGGCCGTATCTGTTCGATGTGGATGGCAACCGTTATATCGACTACGTCGGTTCGTGGGGGCCGATGATTGCCGGCCATGCGCATCCGCAGGTGCTCGACGCGGTGGCCCGGACGATGCGCGACGGCCTCAGCTTCGGCGTGCCCAATCCGCTGGAAGTGACGATGGCCGAGGTGATCACCTCGATCGTGCCGAGTTGCGAGATGGTGCGCATGGTCAACTCCGGCACCGAAGCGACGTTGTCGGCGATCCGGGTGGCGCGCGGCGCGACCGGGCGCTCGCGGATCGTGAAGTTCGAGGGTTGCTACCACGG
>DATJBR010000119.1:0-3786 GCA_035515255.1 Lysobacter sp.
TGACCGGTTGCGCGAGCAGTTCGGCTGCAAGGTATTTTTGGTCCATCGCCTCGACCGTGCGACCAGCGGTTGCCTGCTGCTTGCGTTCGACCGCGACAGTGCGTCGACGCTGGGCAAGACCCTGATGGCGGGCGAGGTCGAGAAGGATTACTGGGCGGTCTGCCGAGGCTGGCCGGAGGGCGATTTCGAGGTCGACCACCCGCTCGACGGCGGGCCGGGCAAGCCGGTCAAGAAGGCCGCAGTCACGCGCTTCCAGTTGCTGGCGACCGCCGAGTGCGACTGGCCCTCCGGCAGCTTCGACTCCTCGCGCTACTCGCTGCTGCTGGCGCAGCCGCAGACCGGCCGCTTCCGCCAGATCCGTCGCCACCTCAAGCACATGTCGCACCACCTCATCGGTGATACCAGCCACGGCGACGGCCGCCACAACCGCGCGTTCCGCATGATCGGCGTGCACCGGATGCTGCTGCATGCGCGGCGGTTGGCGTTTATCCACCCGCATTCCGGAGCGAAGATCGAGGCGATCGCGCCGGTCGATGCCGGGTTCGATCGCGCGCTGGCGTTGTTCGATGAAGCGGGGTTGCGGCAGGGCGGCGTTCCCGTTCCGCAATAGCCCGCATCGGGCGCGCGGCACGGAAGTCCGCCTGCGCAACCCGGCTTCTTTCATGGCTGCCGGACGCTGTAGATACGGATTGCTGGCGGTTGTGCCGGCCGCGCCTGGGCGTACTCTTGCGTTTCTGCGCTTCGCAAACTCCAGGAGTAGCCTCCATGACGCGATCCCCCGTGCTTGTTGCCGCCACCAGCCTGAGCCTCGGCCTCGCCCTGGTCGCGTGCAGCGGCCAGACCCCCGAATCCCAGCCCGCCCAGACCCCGGATGCTTCCGCCGTGACGCCTGCCGCTACCGAAAACCCCCTGCTGGTCGCCAGCACCCTGCCGTTCCAGGCGCCGCCGTTCGACAAGATCAAGGACGCCGATTACCTGCCCGCGTTCGCGGAGGGCATGCAGCAGCACCTGGCGGAAATCCGCCAGATCGCCGACAACCCGGAACCGGCCACGTTCGACAACACCTTCGTGCCGCTGGAGCGTTCCGGCGAGACGCTCGGTCGGGTCGCCCGTGTGTTCTTCGGCCTTGCCCAGGCCGACACCAACGACGAGCGCCAGAAGATCCAGGAAGAGATCGCGCCCAAACTGGCCGCGCACCAGGACGAGATCCGCCTCGATCCCAAGTTGTTCGCCCGCGTGAAGGCGATCTACGACCAGCGCGACACGCTCAACCTCGATCCGGTGCAGCAGCGCCTGGTCGAGCGAACCCACGATGAGTTCGTGCGCGCCGGCGCCAACCTGTCGGAGGCCGACAAGGCCACCGTGCGCAAGCTCAATGTCGAGGAGAGCTCGCTGTCGACCCGGTTCCACGTGATGCTGGTCGCCGCTGCCGCCAAGGGCGCGGTGGTGGTGGACGACAAGGCCGAGCTGGCGGGTTTGTCCGAGGGCGATCTCGCTGCCGCGGCGCAGGACGCCGCCGCGCGCAAGCTCAACGGCAAGTGGCTGTTCGCGCTGCAGAACACCACCCAGCAGCCGGTACTGGTCTCGCTGGAGAACCGCGACCTGCGGGCCAGGATCCTCGACGCGTCGGAAACGCGCGCCGAGCACAACGACGAGAACGACACCCGCAAGACCATCCAGCGCCTGGCGCAGTTGCGCGCGCAGAAAGCCAAGTTGCTCGGTTACGACACCTTTGCCGCCTACCAGTTGGGCGACCAGATGGCGAAGACGCCGGCGAACGCGCTCAAGCTGCTGACCGACACCGTGCCGGCCGCCACCGGCAAGGCGCGCGGCGAGATCGCCGAGATGCAGAAGGTGATCGACGACCAGAAGGGCGGATTCAAGCTGGCCGCGTCCGACTGGGACTTCTACGCCGAGCAGGTGCGCAAGGCGCAGTACGACCTCGACGAGGCGCAGATCAAGCCGTACTTCGAGATGGACAACGTGCTCAGGAACGGCGTGTTCTACGCGGCCACGCAGCTGTATGGCATCACCTTCAAGGAACGCACCGACATCCCCACCTATCACGCCGACATGAAGGTGTACGAGGTGTTCGACAGGGACGGCAGCCCGCTGGCACTGTTCTATACCGACTACTACAAGCGCGACAGCAAGTCCGGCGGTGCGTGGATGGACGTGTTCGTCGACCAGAACGGTCTGACCGGCACCAAGCCAGTGGTCTACAACGTCTGCAATTTCACCAAACCGGCACCGGGACAGCCGGCACTGCTGAGCTTCGACGACGTCACCACGATGTTCCACGAGTTCGGCCACGCGCTGCACGGCATGTTCTCGGACGTGAAGTACCCGAGCATCTCCGGCACCAGCACCTCGCGCGACTTCGTCGAGTTCCCGTCGCAGTTCAACGAGCACTGGGCGATGGACCCGAAGGTGTTCGCCAACTACGCCAGGCACTACGAGACCGGCGAGGCGATGCCGCAGGCGCTGGTCGACAAGATCAAGAAGTCGCGCACCTTCAACCAGGGCTACGCGACCACCGAGTACCTGTCGGCCGCGCTGCTCGACATGGCCTGGCACACGCTGCCGAGTGATGCGCCATTGCAGGACGTCGACACGTTCGAGACGGCGGCGCTGAAGAAGTACAAGGTCGACCTGCCGGAAGTGCCGCCGCGCTACCGCACCAGCTATTTCGACCATATCTGGGGCGGCGGCTACTCGGCTGGCTACTACGCCTACTTCTGGTCCGAGGTGCTCGACCACGACGCGTTCGAGTGGTTCAAGGAGCACGGCGGCCTGACCGCTGCGAACGGCCAGGTCTTCCGCGACAAGATCCTCTCGCGCGGCAACACCGTCGACCTCGCCACGCTGTACCGCGAGTTCCGCGGCAAGGATCCCAGCGTCGAGCCGCTGCTGGAGAACCGCGGGCTGAAGTAGCGCCGGATCGAGCCCCTGCAAACCGGAGCGGCACGGGCCGCTCCGGTTTTCGGGCTCGGTATCGACGCGCTTCAGGACCACGCGCTGCCCGGCCCATCCGCCGACCGGAACCACCGATAGAATCGGCCCATGGTCGCCATCGGCAACATCGTGATTCCCGAGTCCGAGCTGGTCGAGCGCTTCGTGCGCTCGGCCGGGCCCGGCGGGCAGAACGTCAACAAGGTCGCGACGGCGGTCGAGCTGCGGTTCGACATCGCCCAGTCACCGTCGCTGCCCGAACCGGTGCGCGAACGCCTGCTGGCGCGGCGCGATCGCCGGATCACCGCCGACGGCGTGCTGGTCATCAGCGCACAACGCTTCCGCACCCAGGACCGCAACCGCGAGGACGCCCGCGACCGCCTGGCGGACTTTGTCGAACACGGCCTGCATGCCCCCCGCAAGCGCGTCGCGACCAAACCGACCCGCGGTTCCAAGGAGCGTCGGCTGGCGGGCAAGCGTGAACGCAGTACGATCAAGCAGGGCCGTTCCCGGCAGGACTGGGATTGAGCCGGCAGCCCGGACCGCACCTGCGCGTCTGATCCGCGCCAACCGACGACCGGCGAACACCAGGGGGATACCTGTCCGATGCATGCACCGACCGACGACATCGTGCCGACGTTGCCGCCCAATGCGCCCCGCGTGCGTTCCAGCCCACTGGCGCGCTGGCTGGGTCGCAGCCTGCTGCGGCTGGGTGGCTGGCGCTTGATCGGCGAGTTCCCGGACCTGCCGAAGCTGGTGCTGGTCGGTGCGCCCCATTCGTCCAACTGGGACGGAATATGGGCATTCTCGGCCAAACTGGCGCTCGGACTGGAT
>DATJBR010000120.1:0-5804 GCA_035515255.1 Lysobacter sp.
CCCAGGCGCGGACCGGAGTCGGGCCGTTCAAACCGCAGCCGTGCGTTGGGACGGGCCAGGTTGGCCTGTTCGCAGCTGGCGCGCGCGGCATCGGCGGTCTGCCAATGCAATGCAAGCACGGGCAGCGCCACGCGCCGGCCGTGCTTGAATATGCGGTCGAAGTCGGAGCGCGCGCGAACCCGCGCGGTGCGCGGGAAGCGGGTCTTCGGCATCAGGATGTCAACGGCGGCAAAGGGCGGCCGTTGCGGCATCTAGCTGCGCTCAGGCGCAGAGACGCTTGCGACCCTTGGCGCGACGGCGCGACAGGATCTTGCGGCCATCGGCCGTCGCCATGCGGGCACGGAAGCCGTGGTCGCGCTTGCGCTTGAGGTTGCTGGGTTGGTAGGTGCGCTTGGTGGCCATGCGTGCGGCTCTGCGGTTACGGCGGAAAAGACCGGCAAGTCTACCTGCGGGCCGGCGAACGAGTCAAATGCCAGGCTGCACCGGCTTTTTCGGGCCTTGTCGGCGGGGGCCCGCGGTCTAATGAAGTGCCCGGGATTCCCGACCCGGGACGGTCTGCCGACGCTACCCGCGCATGGTAGTCTGGCCGACCCTCATTTGCTTCGCGTGGCGCCCATTCCGGCCGTCGCGCGAGGTGAGTCATGCCATCAAGAAACCCCTATGGATGCTTGGTCCCGCTGTCTGGAACGCCTCGAGGCCGAATTGCCGGCCGAGGACGTCCACACCTGGTTGAAGCCGCTGCAGTCCAGTCTCCGGGACGGTGCAACGGTATTGTTCGCGCCCAACGCGTTCGTGGTCGACCACGTCCGCGAGCGCTACCTGGACCGGATCCGCGAACTGCTGGCGCACTTCGCCGGCAGCGACACGGTCAGTCTCGAAGTCGGTTCGTTGCCGCGGGCCGCCGCGCCGACCACCGCCGGCACAGCGTCATCGTCGGCGCGTAGCGTTGCGACCACCCCGATCGAACCGTTCAACGGCAATCTCGACAACCACTACACATTCGACAATTTCGTCGAAGGCCGCAGCAACCAGCTGGGCCGTGCCGCGGCCATGCAGGCCGCGCTCAACCCTGGCGAGCGCGGGCACAACCCGCTGCTGCTGTACGGCGGCACCGGGCTGGGCAAGACCCACCTGATGTTCGCCGCCGGCAACCTGATGCGTACCAACAATCCCGGCACCCGGGTGATGTACCTGCGCAGCGAGCAGTTCTTCAGCGCGATGATGAAGGCGCTGCAGGAAAAGGCGATGGACGGTTTCAAGCGCCACTTCCAGCAGGTCGATGCGTTGCTGATCGACGACATCCAGTTCTTCGCCGGCAAGGACCGCACCCAGGAAGAGTTCTTCCACACCTTCAATGCGCTGTTCGACGGCAAGCAGCAGATCATCCTGACCTGCGACCGTTACCCGCGCGAAGTCGAGGGTCTGGAGCCGCGCTTGAAGTCGCGTCTGGCCTGGGGCCTGAGCGTGGCGATCGAACCGCCGGACTTCGAGACCCGCGCCCAGATCGTGCTGTCCAAGGCCAAGGAACGCGGCGCCGTGATCCCCGAGGAGGTCGCCTTCCTGCTGGCCAAGAAGATGCGCTCCAACGTGCGCGACCTGGAAGGCGCGCTCAACACGCTGACCGCACGGGCCAACTTCACCGGCCGTGCAATCACCCCGGAGTTCGCCCAGGAAACCCTGCGCGACCTGTTGCGGGCGCAACAGCACGCGATCGGCATCCCCAACATCCAGAAGACCGTGGCCGACTATTTCGGCCTGCAGATGAAGGACCTGCTGTCGAAGCGACGCACCCGTTCGCTGGCGCGCCCGCGGCAGATGGCGATGGCGCTGACCAAGGAACTGACCGAGCACAGCCTGCCGGAGATCGGCGATGCGTTCGCCGGACGCGACCATACGACGGTGTTGCACGCTTGCCGGCAGATCCGGACCTTGATGGAAACCGACGGCAAGATGCGGGAGGACTGGGAAAAACTGATCCGCAAGCTGAGCGAATGAGCGTTGTGGGGCGGGTGCGTACAAGCTGTGGACAAGTCGGCAGACATCGGCGACCTGAAAATCTATCCACAGGTTGTACCCACCTGCCGAGGCGGTTGTACCGGAGTTCCGACTCCCGGTTTATGCATGAATTTCAATGAGTTGCAGTAGTTCTCCCGGGATTTTTCCGACTCCACCACCACCAGGCTTTTGATTTATACATTCTTTTGTATTGGCTTCGGGGTGAGCTGAAACCACACTTTCGACAGCCTGGAACCGAATTTCGCGATACATCGGAAGCTCCGTTGGGATCCTTTCCTCTGACAATGGAGCGTGCATCGGAAGCCCTGAAAAAAAGCGATGTGATGTGTCTTCTGTCGACAGCCCGTCCCATGCCGACTTCGAACACGCTCTGAAAACAGTCGTCAGGCGATACGGAGCCGGAAAAACACGGTTGTGGGCAGCGGATGTGCTCAAACTGGGTACAAGCTGTGGGCAAGTCGACTCTGCCGGTATCATCGTCGAGTTGCCCACAACTTGTACCTGCAGCACCATGCAAGTTGTACCGGGGTTTGATGAACCAGTTTCTTTATCGTAATCAACAAGTTAGGTGACTTTTCCCGGATATCCGGGGACTCCACCACCACCAGGCTTTTGATTTATACATTCCTTTGTATTGGTTATAGGGGTAGGACGGTATGCGTTTCAGCCTGCAACGAGAAGTGTTTCTCAAGCCGTTGGCGCAGGTCGTCAACGTGGTCGAGCGTCGCCAGACCCTTCCGGTGCTGGCCAACCTGCTGGCGCAAGTGAAGGACGGCCAGCTGTCGCTCACCGGCACCGACCTGGAGGTCGAGATGGTCTCGCGGGTGATGGTCGACGATGCCCAGGACGGCGAGACCACCATCCCGGCGCGCAAGTTGTTCGACATCGTTCGCGCCCTGCCCGATGGCAGCAAGATCACGGTCACCCAGACGGGCGACAAGCTCACCGTGCAGGCCGGGCGTTCGCGCTTCACCCTGGCAAGCCTGTCTGCCAACGACTTTCCCTCGATCGACGAGGTGGAAGCGACCGAACGGGTGCGGGTACCGGAAGCGACGCTGAAGGAACTGATCGAGCGCACCGCGTTCGCGATGGCGCAGCAGGATGTCCGGTACTACCTCAACGGCCTGCTGTTTGACCTGCGTGAAGAGAGCCTGCGTTGCGTGGCCACCGACGGTCACCGGCTGGCACTGTGTGAGGCCCCGTACGAAGGCAGCGCGCAGACCAAACGGCAGATCATCGTGCCCCGCAAGGGCGTGACTGAGCTGCAGCGCCTGCTGGAAGGCGGCGATCGCGAGCTGGAGCTGGAAATGGGCCGCGGCCACATCCGGGTCAAGCGCGATGACGTGACCTTCACCAGCAAGCTGATCGATGGTCGCTTCCCGGACTACGAGGCCGTGATCCCGATCGGTGCCGACAAGGAGGTCCGGATCGACCGGGAAGTCCTGCGTGCCTCGCTGCAACGCGCAGCGATCCTTTCGAACGAGAAGTACCGTGGCGTGCGTATCGAAGTCTCGCCGGGCCAGCTCAAGATCAGTGCGCACAACCCGGAGCAGGAAGAAGCCCAGGAAGAAGTCGAGGCCGACACCAAGGTCGACGATCTCGCCGTCGGGTTCAACGTCAACTACCTGCTGGATGCGTTGACCGCGTTGAAGAGCGAACAGGTCGTGCTGGCATTGCGCGATGCGAACTCCTCGGCCCTGGTCCGCGAGGCCGACAACGAGCGTTGCCGCCACGTGGTGATGCCGCTGCGGTTGTGATCGAGACCGTCGGCTGACGTGTTCCACGTGGAACCAATGAAGTTTTACCGCACGCCCGGCTTGTCCGGGCGTGCGCGTTTTCGTCGAGCGGGATTCCTTGCAGGGTATCGGCCGTGCAGGTAACGCGGCTCGATATCCACCAGTTGCGCCGTTTCGATCGCGTCCAGTTGCAACCGGGTCCGTCGTTGAATTTCATTACCGGAGACAACGGTGCCGGCAAGACCAGCGTGCTGGAGGCATTGCACCTGATGGCCTACGGACGCAGTTTCCGCGGGCGGGTACGTGATGGTCTGGTTCGTGCGGATCAGGCGGCGCTGGAAGTCTTTGTCGAGTGGCGGGAACAAGCCCGAGCGCTCTCATCCGACGTGGCTGACGAGTCGGTCACCGTGCTTCCCGCGTTTCGCAGCCGAAAGGCCGGGCTACGACACGGCGGCCAGAGCTGGAGCGGACGACTGGACGGTGCCAACGTGGAATATCTGGGCGAACTCTGCGCCGCACTTGCGGTCGTGACGTTCGAACCAGGCAGCCATGCGCTGGTTACCGGCTCGGCGGAGATACGGCGTCGCTACCTGGATTGGGGATTGTTCCACGTGGAACCAGATTTCCTGCCTCTGTGGCGGCGCTACTCGCGGGCACTAAAGCAGCGCAATGCGTTGTTGAAGGCACGAGCGGGCCACTCGCAACTGGACGCCTGGGATCACGAGCTTGCACTGGCGGGAGAACCGCTGGGGCAGCACCGGCACGTTTATCTGGATGCGCTGCAGCCCGGTTTCCAGGCGCTTGCCGCCGATATGGCACCTGCGCTGGGGGAAACCAGATTGGACTATCTACCGGGCTGGCGCCGGGACGAATGGTCGCTGCTCGACGCCTTGTTGCTGGCGCGGGACCGCGACCTGCAGTCCGGGTTCACATCGGTAGGCCCGCACCGCGCCGATTGGCGCATTCACTTTGGCGATGTGCCGGGCCGCGAAGCCTTGTCGCGCGGACAGGCCAAATTGACGGCACTGGCCGCGTTGTTCGCGCAAGCCGGGCACTACGCCCGCGAGCGCGGCGAATGGCCGGTGATCGCGCTCGACGATCTGGCATCCGAGCTGGATCGGAATCATCAGCAACGGGTCATCCAGCGATTGCTGGACAGCGACGCACAGGTCTTCATTACCGGAACCGAGCTGCCGCCTGCGCTCGAAGGCATGGGTGTCAAGTTCACAAGGTTCCACGTGGAACACGGACTGGTTTCCGAGTTGCCCTGCGTCTGAGCGCAAGCACAGCGTCGTGGCTGCCGCCAGCATTCCTCCGGCCACCCACCCAGCGTAATTGCGGCGGATCGGTCCGCCGGTGTCGGCAGGGGTGTGCCTGTTATACTCGCGCACTAGATATCCCATGTGTTTCGACGCCGCCGCGCACTTGGCGGCCGCGTCGTTGTCGGAGCCTGTTGCCGCATGACCCAGATCGAACACGATCCCTCGTCCATCCAGGACGGCACTCTGCCGTCTTCCGCCAGCCCCTCAACGCAAACCTACGACTCCAGCAAGATCACCGTCTTGCGTGGACTGGATGCCGTACGCAAACGTCCCGGCATGTACATCGGTGACGTGCACGACGGCACCGGCCTGCACCACATGGTCTTCGAGGTGGTCGACAACGCGGTGGACGAAGCACTCGCAGGCCATGCCAACGAGATCGTGGTGATCCTGCACGAAGACGGATCGGTGGAAGTCTCCGACAACGGCCGCGGCATTCCGGTGGACATCCACAAGGAAGAGCACGTGTCCGCGGCGGAAGTGATCCTGACCGTGCTGCACGCCGGCGGCAAGTTCGACGACAACAGCTACAAGGTATCGGGAGGCCTGCACGGTGTCGGCGTGTCGGTGGTCAACGCCCTGTCGGAGCACCTGTGGCTGGATATCTGGCGCGACGGCTTCCATTACCAGCAGGAATATTCGCTGGGCGAACCGCTGTATCCACTCAAGCAGGTCGAAGCTTCCGACAAGCGCGGCACCTTGCTGCGGTTCAAGCCGGCCACCAGATCGG
>DATJBR010000121.1:0-8666 GCA_035515255.1 Lysobacter sp.
GAACGTGTCGCAGTGATGCCGGTCGGTCCCCCCGCGCGTATCCGACATGCCCCGACTACACATTCCTCCCCCACCTGACCACCTTCCCATGAACCAGCGCCTCGCCTTCGTTGCCCTCCTGGTCGCCCTGCTCGCGCTGGCCGCCTGCGCCGATCACAACGGCGAAGGCGCGGCACCCGCTTCCGCCGCCGACGGCGATGCCCTGCCGGTTCCCGAGGATGCGCACGGCAGCGTGACCGGCATGCCCGACACGCCGGGTCCGGGGCACATCGGACCGCCCGACACCGCCGGGGCCGATGCAGCAACCGAGGCCCCCATCGAAGACGGCGTCGACCCATCGCTGGCCGGCGACACCGGCGTCGATCCTTCCAGCACCGATCCTTCCAGCGACCTTCCGGCCGATGACACCCCGGATGCCACGTCGGCACCCGACGAACCCGGACCGGCCGAAGCCGTCGCGGTGCTGCGCGCCTATTACGAGGCGATCAACGCCGGCGACTTCAGCCGCGCCTACCGCCTGTGGTCGGACGGCGGCAAGGCCAGCGGCCAGTCGCCGCAGCAGTTCGCCGACGGATTCGCCGACACCCGGGCGGTGTCGGTGGAGATCCTGCCACCGGGCCGGATCGATCCCGCCGCCGGCTCGCGCTATATCGAGGTGCCCCTGGCCCTCAGCGCCACCCGGGCCGACGGCAGCGTGCGCAAGTATGTCGGCGCCTACACCCTGCGCCGCGCGGTGGTGGACGGCGCCACCGCGGAGCAGCGTGCATGGCGCATCGCGTCGGCGGATATCCGCGAAGTGCGGCCGTAAGCGCATCGAGGCCGCCCTCACCCGCCCCACCTCCATCGACACCGCCCATCGACACCTCCCTTCCATCAGCCCCGGCGATCCGGACTCCCGGCCCGGCGGGCCCGGCAGCACCCCGGATCGTGCTCGACACCAATGTCTGCCTCGACCTGCTGCTGTTCGAAGATCCGCGGATAAACGTGCTGGCGGAGGCCCTGCAGGCTGGCAACGTGGTTGCCGTGGTCGATGCGGACTGCCGCGCCGAATGGTTGCGGGTGCTGGGGTATCCGGCACTGCGGCTGGAAGACACGCATCGCGCCGCCCTGGTCGAAGCGTTCGACGCCCTGATGCATCTGCTGCCCACCGACGCACCCCGCCTGAGTGGCAAACCGCCGCCGCGATGCGTGGATCCGGACGACCAGAAATTCCTGCACCTGGCGCACGCCACCGGCGCACGCTGGCTGCTCAGCCGCGATCAACACCTGCTGGTGCTGGCCGCGCGATGCCGGCGCGATGGCCTGTTCGAGATCCTGACCCCGCAGGACTGGGCCGCCCGTTTCGTGGAGGCGGCATCGGCCTGAAGCCGTCGCACATGCCGCGGCCGGCCGGCTACAGCTCGAACCGGTAGGACAGTTTCACCAGCAACTGCTCGCTGTCGCGCAGCGAAAAACTGTCGCGCAGCTGGTCACGCGACTCGACCGCGAATTCGTCCAGCTGATAGCCGCCACGGCCGTAGACCACATACAGGTCCGACAGCGGCGCGATCATGTAGCGGTAACGCACCTGGAAGCCCAGGTTGCGCAGGCTGAAATCGGTGACCGCACTGCCCGGCGAACCATCGCCAGCGGCATCCACCGCGACCGCGCGTCCATCCGCACCGACCTGGACCGCCTGCTGCAGGCGCGCATCCAGACCGATCGCCTGCAGCTTCACCCGCAACTCCTGGCGCTGGCCAATGCTCCAGTCGAGCCCGGCATCCACTCCCAGCGAGTGCTGGTCGAAGCGTCCCACCAGATTGTCGTGTTGCCACACCAGCCAGTCCGGGGTGTGTTCGACGGACACTTCGGCGAACGCGCGCAACGCATCGCTGAAGAAATAGATCGGCTGGAACTGCACGCTGTAGCCGACCTCACGATTGCCGGCCAGGCCGCCGCTGCCGACCCAGCCGTCGAATTCCCACGCCCAGGCGCCCTTGCGCGGCCGGGCGCGCTCCCATGACAGGCCGAAGTTGCCCGGCCGGTACAGGGCATTGCGGCCACGGGTCAGCTGGTCGTCCCAGGACGGCGCGTTGAGGTTGAGTTGCAGGTATTCGCTGCCGCCATCGCGGCGATCGCTCTGGCGGATCAGGCGCAACTGGCGCTGGATGCGCAGCCCGTGGTCGGTGTCGATGCCGATCAACCGGCCGCGATAGTCGTGCGAGGCGTACGCCGATTCGGCCGGCTGGTCGGTCAGGCGCCGGCTGAGCTGCCAGTGCCCGTAGTTGAGGTTGTTGCGGCCCAGGTAGCCGAAATCGTTCACCTCCAGGCTGTCGCCGAAATGCATCCCCAGCCATTGCTGGCGCCAGCCGCCGCCCATCTCGTAGTCCACCACCAGCGTCGCGCCACTGCCGCGCGTGGTGCTGCCGGCCTGTTCGATGTCACTGCCGACCACGTTGCTGAGCACGGTCAGCGCGTCGGTCGGCTGCCAGCGATGGTCGATTCCGATCACATGCGCCCGTCGGTCCAGCCAGGGCCGCTGGACCTCGGTGGCGATCAGGCCCAGCGTCTGGCCCTGGAAATCGTGGTGCAGCCGCAACGCGCGGAACGACCGCCCGGCCGGCCCGCTTTCCTCGGCCGCCAGCACGCCGTAGTTGGTCGCACCGAGGCTGCCGTTGAGCTTGATCGCCGCATCGACATCGGCCGCACCGCTGCCATCGTCGGCACTGCCGCCGACGCGGCGGGTGTAGACCAGCTGGCTGTTGTCGATCAGCAGGCCGAAATCGAAGATGCCCTGGTTCTCGGTGAAGAACGGCCGCTTGTCGCTGAAGAAGGTCTCCTCCGCGCCGAAGTTGACGACCAGGTCGTCGCTCTCGACCTGGCCGAAATCCGGATTGACGGTCGCGGTCAGCTGGGTCTGGCCGTTGGGCTTCCAGACGATGTCGGCGCCGGCGTCGAAATCGCTGCCTCCGTGGATCCGGTCATGCACGCCGACCACATACGGGGTGACGGCCAGCAGCGACTGGCTGTAGGCGGGCAACTCGACCTTGGCGAAATCCGACAGGAACCGCGGGCGCTGGAAGCTCGCCGTGGGCCAGGCCACGCGCTCGCCGGTCGAACCGATCACCCGGTCCAGATACAACCCGATGGTGCGGGTTCCGCCGACGGCCTTGCGCATCGGAGCGATGTACCAGGGAATCAGGAACTCCGCGCTCCAGCCCTGCTCATCCTCGCTGGAAGCGTGCAGCCAGTTGCCGTCCCAGTCGCCGTTGAAGCTGCCCTCGTTGGTGATCACCTCGTCGGCGATACCACCGGCCAGAGAGATCACGAAGTCGTAGCCGGTGCGGCCATCGCCATCGAAATCGACCATCACGTTGACCCGGTCCAACTGGCCCATCTCGTCACGGCGGGTGCGCTCGCGGGTGCGCGTCACCCCGGCCGGCTGGGTGTTGCGGAACGCGACCGCCAATCCGTCAGGGGTCGACATCACCCAGGCCTCGGTCGGGTACGGCGACGGCGCCAGCGACAGCGGCTGGGTCAGGCGGAAGTCGGTGATGTGTTGCGCGCCCGCCCACTCGTCCGGATCGATCCGTCCGTCGATCTCGATCGCCCGGACAGGCAGGGCCAAGGTGGCGAGCGACACGGCGGACAGGGCGACGACAGGGGCAAGACGCATGGAAAGCTCGATCGGCGGGAACCCGACGCAGGCTATCGGCAATCACGACGCAGACCGAATGGCATTGGTCATGGCAACCAAACGCGGCCGGAGCGCATCCGGCCAAAGGGGCGGCCCCGGCCCGGCCCCCAGACAAACATCGCGCCGCCAAGCCGTGTCCGGCCAGCGTTACTGGTTACTGCATGTACCAGCCGTGGCTGACCACCACGCTCTGCCCGGTCAGGGCGGCGCTGGGGAATTCGGCGAGGAATCGCACGGTCCTGGCGACATCCTCCACCGTGGTGAAGATGCCATCGACGGTCTGGCCGAGCATCACGTCCTTGATCACCGCCTCCTCGCTGATGCCCAGCTCAAGGGATTGCTCGGGGATCTGCCGATCGACCAGCGGGGTACGTACGAAGCCCGGGCAGACCACATGGCTGCGCACGCCGCGGGTACCGCCTTCCTTCGCCAGCACCCGCGCCAGGCCCAGCAGGCCGTGCTTGGCTGTGACATAGGCCGACTTGAGTTTCGACGCTTCGTGCGAGTGCACCGAGCCCATGTAGATCACCACGCCGCCGCGGCTCTTGCCGTGGCCATCGTCGCGGTACATGTGCGGCAACGCCGCCCTGGTGGTCAGGAAAGCGCCGTCCAGGTGGATCGCGAGCATCTTCTTCCAGTCCGCGAAGGCGTAGTTCTCGATCGGATTGACGATCTGGATGCCCGCGTTGGAAACGAGGATATCGACTGCCCCCAACTCGGCAACGACGCTGGCGATCCCGGCATCGACCGCCGCCTCGTCGGTGACGTCCATCGCCACCCCCATCGCCCGGCCACCGGCCTGCACGATCCCGTCGGCGACCGCCTGTGCCCCATCCAGATTGATATCGGCCACCGCGATCGACGCACCCGCGCGGGAAAGCTCAAACGCGATTTCCTTGCCGATGCCGCTGGCCGCGCCGGTAATGACGGCGACCTTGCCCTTGATCGAACTCATGCGGGGACTCCTGATGGGTGACGGTGCTGTCGGGCGATGGTAGCGAATGCGCGATGATGAAATCCCGCCCCCGGCGATGCCGTTGGTCCACTGGCACGGGTGGGCCTGGATGCGGTAAATGCGGAACCCTGGCGGAGTGCCGGGTGCGCCAGCGCAGGAGTGGCGGAGGCATGCCTCCGTCGGTGAGTCGCGATCGCACGGCTATTCCGGGGCATTGAGGCAATCGCGACTCACGTCGCTCCCACACAAAACCCAAGGCCGCGCCATCGATCGTTTTTGTAGGAGCGGCTTCAGCCGTGAACGCGCAGCGTCCGCAGCGCCGTTGGATTCCCTACCTCCAGCGACCCTCACCACGGTCTGCCATCCGCCGCACGTCGCAGCTGATCGCTCAACGGCCCGGCAGCCAGTACAGGTCGCGGCTGAAGCCGCTCCTACGACAGAAGGAAGTCCAGTCGGACGACCGAGGGAAGCCCATGGGACGGCAATCCGGTCATCTCGGCATCGCGCCGTGCCGCGACGGTGACCTTGCTCAGGCCTTCGGCTTCGCCTTCCGCTTGGGCTGCAGCATCGTCCCGGTGCAGGTGTCCGCGCCGCAATAGCAGGCCCAGATCCGCTTCATCCGCGGGGTGTGGGCTTCGGCCAGGGTGATGCCGTAGTTGTAGACCAGTTCGTCGCCAGGCTCGATGTCCCGGCTCGCTTCGATGAACACCCGGTCCTTGCTGCGGTCGTCGCCCTCGTCCTCCTCCAGCACCGCGTCGCAGTTGGGCTCGCAACTGTGGTTGATCCAGCGCGCGACGCCGCCCTGGTAGTTGGCGTCGATCACGTACTCGTCGTTTAGGGTGAACAGGAAGGTATGGCCCGACGAGGCATCGCCGGTATCGCCGGCATCCACCTCGGCGTGGGTGCGGCGACGGCCGGTGTACTCGACGATGCGCTCGCCCTTGGCGATCGGGGCCACGGCGAACACACCGTTGCCGTGGATGGCGGAATGACGGGCGATGATCTTGCGCGGCATGCGATGGTCCGGAAGAAAAAGGAGCCCACATTGTGGCCGCAGGCGGGCGGTGCGGCCAACGGCGGTCATGACGGCTTGCAGATCGCAGCCGCCACGGCGCGACCTGAACCCGTTGACCCACCCCGCTTGGCCTCGGCCCCGATAATCCGTACAATTCCGGTACTGATTGAGGAGCCCGCATGTTGCGCGTCACCAGACTCACCGATTACGCCACCCTGGTACTGACCGTACTGGCCGCCGATCCGTCGGTCGTGCTCAGTGCGCCGGAGCTGGCGGAGCGTGCCGGACTGGAGACGCCGACCGTGAGCAAGCTGCTCAAACCGCTGGCGCAGGCCGGCCTGGTGGAGGGCTTCCGCGGCGCCAACGGCGGCTACCGGCTGGCGCGTCCGGCCGGGGAAATCACCCTGATCGAGATCGTCGAGGCCATGGAAGGTCCGTTGGCGATGACCGAATGCAGCATCCACGAAGGCGGCAACTGCGGGATCGAGGACTCGTGCAGCGTGCGCGCCAACTGGCGCCACATCAACGATGTCGTAGCCGATGCACTGCGTGCGGTGACCCTGACGCAGATGCTCACTCCGCCCCAGCCCGCTCCGTCGCTCCACCCTTCCAATGCAAGGCGCATCGACCTGCACCTTGCCAACGCATGACCGATCACAGGCAGCCCATGGCCACCCAGACCATCGAAAACACCGCGTCGAACACCACGACGACGAACGCCCCGGTTCCGCAAGGCACCGACGGTGCGAACCGTGAAATCCACGAGCAGCTCGGCCGTACCTACGAGGCCGGTTTCATCACCGACATCGAGACCTTCAGCCTGCCACCGGGGTTGAACGAGGACATCATCCGCCAGCTCTCCGCGATCAAGGAGGAGCCCGAGTGGATGACGCAGTGGCGGCTGGAGGCCTACCGCCACTGGCTGACGATGCCGATGCCCGACTGGGCCAAGCTCGATATCGCCCCGATCGACCTGCAGGCGCTCAGCTACTACTCCGCGCCCAAGGGGCCGAAGTACAAGTCGCTCGATGACGTGCCGCAGGAGCTCATCGACACCTACGACAAGCTCGGCATTCCGCTGCACGAGCGCGCCAAGCTGGCCGGCGTGGCGGTTGACGTGGTGTTCGATTCGGTCTCGGTGGGCACCACCGTGCACAAGGAGCTGACCGACAAGGGCATCATCTTCTGCTCGATGTCGGAGGCCATCAAGAACCACCCGGAACTGGTCAGGAAATACCTGGGCACGGTGGTGCCGATCGGCGACAACTACTTCGCCGCGCTGAACTCGGCGGTGTTTTCCGACGGCAGTTTCGTGTTCATCCCCGAAGGCGTGAAGTGCCCGATGGAGCTGAGCACCTACTTCCGCATCAACGCCGGCCACACCGGCCAGTTCGAACGCACCCTGATCATCTGCGAGGACCGCGCCAAGGTTTCCTATCTGGAAGGCTGCACCGCGCCGATGCGCGACGAGAACCAGCTGCACGCGGCGGTGGTCGAGCTGGTCGCGCTGGAAGAGTCGGACATCAAGTACTCCACCGTGCAGAACTGGTACCCCGGCGACGAGAACGGCGTCGGCGGCATCTACAACTTCGTCACCAAACGCGGCGAGTGCCGTGGCGCGCGCAGCCGGATCCACTGGACCCAGGTCGAGACCGGTTCGGCGATCACCTGGAAGTACCCGTCCTGCGTGCTGATCGGCGACGACTCCACCGGCGAGTTCCACTCCGTCGCGCTGACCCACCACCGCCAGCAGGCCGACACCGGCACCAAGATGATCCACGTCGGCAAGCGCACCAAGAGCACGATCATCAGCAAGGGCATCAGCGCCGGGCGTGGCCAGAACACCTACCGCGGTCTGGTCAAGATGACCTCGACCGCCGAGGGCGCGCGCAACTACACCCAGTGCGACTCGCTGCTGATCGGCAAGCAGTGCGGCGCCCACGCAATCCCGTACATCGAGGTGCGCAACCCGACCGCGACCGTCGAGCACGAGGCCAGCGCCTCCAAGATCAGCGACGACCAGATGTTCTACTGCCGCAGCCGCGGCATCGGCGAGGAAGACGCGGTGTCGATGATCGTCGACGGCTTCTGCAAGCAGGTGTTCCGCGAACTGCCGATGGAGTTCGCGATCGAGGCCAAGGCCTTGCTGGAAGTGAGCCTGGAAGGCGCGGTCGGCTAGGCGTCCTGTCCCTCTCTCCGCAGGAGCGGCTTCAGCCGCGATCGGATGATCGATCGCTCGTACGGTTCCAGATCGCGGCTGAAGCCGCTCCTGCAAAAATCGCAATCACCCGCGACGCGGGCAACGAGAAAACCACCATGCTGAAGATCGACAACCTCCACGTACGCATCGGCGACAAGGAAATCCTCAAGGGGCTGAGCCTGGAGCTGCAGCCGGGCCAGGTGCACGCGATCATGGGCCCCAACGGGGCCGGCAAGTCCACCCTGGGCAATGTCATCGCCGGTCGCGAGGGCTACGAAATCACCGAAGGCTCAGTGACGTTCATGGGCCACGACCTGCTGGCGCTGGAACCCGAAGAGCGCGCCGCGCTCGGGGTGTTCCTGGCGTTCCAGTACCCGGTCGAGATCCCGGGCGTGAACAACACCTACTTCCTGCGCGCGGCGCTCAACGCCCAGCGCAAGGCGCGCGGTGAAGAGGAACTGGACTCGATGCAGTTCCTGAAACGGGTGCGTGAGAAGCTCGCCGTGCTGCACCTCAAGGACGAGCTGCTACACCGGGCCGTCAACGAGGGCTTTTCCGGCGGCGAGAAGAAGCGCAACGAGATCTTCCAGCTCGCGTTGCTGGAACCCAAGCTCGCGATCCTCGACGAGACCGACTCAGGCCTGGACATCGACGCCCTCAGGACCGTCGCCGAAGGCGTCAACGCACTGCGTTCGCCGGACCGCCTGTTCCTGGTGATCACCCACTACCAGCGCCTGCTCGACTACATCAAGCCCGACGTGGTGCACGTGCTGGCCGACGGCCGGATCGTCGAATCCGGCGGGCCGGAACTGGCGCTGGA
>DATJBR010000122.1:0-13456 GCA_035515255.1 Lysobacter sp.
TCGGCGAAGGACTGGCGCATGGCGGCGGTTTCCCGCGCATCGGCAAACGCCTGGTAGAGCTGGAACACGTTGGACGTGTCGGCATCCTTGGGCTCGCCCGGCGCGCGCGAGTCGGTGACGATCGAGTAGATCAGCTTCTTCAACTGCTCCCGCGGGCAGAACAGCGGGATGGTGTTGTCGTAGCTCTTGCTCATCTTGCGACCGTCCAGACCCGGCAAGGTCGCGACCTGCTCCTCGATCACCACCTCGGGCAAGGTGAAATGTTCGCCATACAGATGGTTGAAACGCTGGCCGAAATCGCGCGCCATCTCGATGTGCTGGATCTGGTCGCGGCCGACCGGCACCTTGTGCGCGTTGAACAGCAGGATGTCGGCAGCCATCAGTACCGGATACATGAACAATCCGGCGGAAATCCCCGCATCGTCGTCCTCGCCGGCCTCGCGGTTCTTGTCGACCGACGCCTTGTACGCGTGCGCGCGGTTGAGGATGCCCTTGCCGGCGACACAGGTCAGCAGCCAGGTCAGCTCGGTGGTCTCGGGCACGTCGGACTGGCGGTAGAACCAGACCTTGTCGGGTTCCAGGCCGCAGGCCAGCCAGGTCGCCGCGATCTCCAGCGTCGAGCGCTGCACCCGCGCCGGATCCTGCACCTTGATCAGCGCGTGGTAGTCGGCGAGGAAGTAGAACCCCTCGACATCGGCACGATGGCTGCTGGCAACCGCCGGACGGATGGCGCCGACGTAATTGCCCAGGTGTGGGGTGCCGGAGGTGGTGATGCCGGTAAGGACGCGGGTCTGCTGCATTGGCACGGAAGGCTTCGGTGACGGCGGGCCAGTGTACCTGCCGGGCGCAATGGCCGACCTGCGGCAGGCTGCAAAAAAGCAGGCCGGTTTGCCGGCCTGCCTTGCGTATCAACCTGCCGCCTCGAGCGGCGGCTCCTGCATCAATCCAGCGTCTTGCCGAAGTGCTTCACTTCCTCGTCGGCGCGCTCGCGGCTCCAGCCATAGCGCTCCTGCAACTTGCCGGACAGGTACTCGGCATTGCCCTCGGCAACATCGAACACGTCGTCGCTCAAATCGCCCCACTTGGCTTTTGCCTTGCCCTTCAGCTGCGACCATTTGCCGGAAATGATGTCTTTGTTCATGGGTATCGACCTCTTCTATCGGGGAAGGAAAGTGCGGTGCGTGGACCACGGTCGAACCTTCGCAGAGGGGCCGTTCAATCGGCATCAGGATCGCGTTAGCGGTGAGCTCACGACAATGAACCGCTCCGGCAGACAAACAGCAAAAAGCCGGGTCTCCCCGGCTTTTTGCTCTGCCTCGAAGCACGCCGTCAACGGCGGCATCGCGGCTTCACCGACATGGCATCAGCAGGGGGGGTTCTTGCAGTCCTCCGCCTTTTTCTCGACTTTCTCGCCCACCTTCTGCACGTCCTTGCCGGCACCGGCCATCGTGTTGCACGCGCTCAAGAGGCTCATCGAAAACATCGACACCATCATCAGGGCAATAAAACGCTTCATGGGTTTCTCCTCGGCACTGGTCGGGTTGACTCTGCTCGTATTGGGGTCGCCAACAGATTCCTGTTGCACGACCCTGGCGCCATCATTGCGTGCCCCGGCGTGAAGCCGGCGTGCAACCACCCATGCCGCTCATGGCCGGGTTCAGCCTCTGGACATGGCACAGCCGTTGGAGGAGATTTTTCCCTACCGGCGGATTTTTGAGCGCGTGGATCAACCGCGCATCAAGGTCGACTTGCCGAACAGGCTTTCGACCAGATCGATCGCCACCAGCGCGGTCATGTTGTCCCGGTCCAGCAGGGGGTTGAGTTCCATGATGTCCAGCGACGCCATGCGGCCGCTGTCGGAAATCATCTCCATCACCAGCTGCGCCTCGCGGTAGTTCGGCCCGCCCGGGACCGTGGTGCCGACACCGGGGGCAATGCTGGGATCGAGGAAATCGACATCGAAACTGACGTGCAGATGGGTGTTGTCGTCCATCCCCGCCAGCGCCTCCTCCATCACCTGCTTCATGCCGACTTCGTCGATATAACGCATGTCGTAGACGTCCAGGCCGTGCTGCCGGACCAAGCGCTTTTCGCCCTCGTCCACCGAGCGGATGCCGATCTGGCGCACCATGCTCGGCAGGATCGCCGGCGCATCGCCGCCCAGATGGGTCAGTTCACGCGGGCCCAGCCCGCACAGGCAGGCCACCGGCATGCCGTGGAGGTTGCCGGACGGGGTAACGTCACTGGTGTTGAAATCGGCGTGTGCGTCCAGCCACAACAGGCGCAGGGTCTTGCCGGTTTCGCGGCAATGGCGCGCGGCCGCGGTGACCGATCCAACGCCGAGGCAATGGTCGCCGCCGAGCAGGATCGGCATCCGGCCGGCCGCGAGTTCGGCGTAGACCGCGTCCATCGCCAGACGGTTCCATTCGGTGACTTCCGCCAAATGCCGGTAGCCGTCCACCGGCGGTTGCCAGGGGTTGCGCGGGCCTTCCAGGTTGCCGCGGTCGACCACCTCGATCCCGCGTGCCTGCAGCGCCTCGCCCAGTCCGGCGATACGCAGTGCCTCCGGCCCGAGCCGCCCGCCCCGGTCGCCGGCACCGACATCGGTCGGCGCGCCGATGATCGAGACGGGGGAATAGGTACGGTTCATGCGGGCCTCCGTGGCTGGCTTGGTGCCGGCTGTCAGAGTCGAACTGACGACCTACCGCTTACAAGGCGGTTGCTCTACCAACTGAGCTAAGCCGGCGAATCGGGCATTCTAGCGCGACCGGGGCGACAACCCCATCGCTCACGGTCGCGAGCGCTGCAGGCCGTCGAAACGGTGGCAGTCGACCGGCTCGGTGCGGGTCGCAGCCACCAGCATCTGTGCGCTGGCCGGATCGAAACCGGCATCCGCGGCAAGCTCCAGCCAATACTCGGCAGGACCGGCCCCGACCGGTTCCACCTGCGCGGGAAAGCCGGCGGCAACGAGCGCTTCCGCGCGCTCGCGGGCAGAGCTCTCGCCGCGGAACAGACCCAGGGCCAGCGAATTGGCATCTTCGCCGTCGCGGATCACGTAGTAGTCCTTGAATCCCGCGGCAAGGATCCGCCGGGCCATGGCATCGACCTCCCCGCCGTTCGCGAACGGCGGCAGGAAAACACGCCAACTGCGCGGCGTGCCCGTATGCCGGCGATGCAATACCGCGTGGATCACTTGCGGCGCCAGGCGCGCCCTGGCGGCCTCGGCGCTCGCGGCATCGGCAAACGGACCGACGCCGACGCACTGCTCGACCACTGCCGACATGGCCGGCGCGACTTGCGCGATATCGGCGTCTTCCTGCACCTCGGACACCAGTTGCAGACTGGCCACGCCCGCCATCGGTTCGCTCGACGGCGCGTTCGAAGGCGGCGCATGCAACGCCCACCACAGGGCGACCCCGAGGTTGAGCACCAGCAACAGGACAATCAGGCCGCGAATCAGCATGGCCGGGATTGTATCGACCCCGCCCGCATCAATCCCATCCGGCGGGGCGGGCTCAAGGCTTTGTGTCGAGGGCCGCCCACCGGGCCAGGCCATCCAGCACCAGCTGCGGGCTCCAGCGTGCTGGCGGCAGTTGCGGCAACAGCGCCGGAGCACCGCCACCGTGCAGGTAGAGGGTGGGCGCGGCGCCCAACTCGCGTTCGGCCATCGCCAGACTGCGTTCGATCAGACCCAGCGCGGCACCTTCGCAACCGGCAGCCAGCGCATCCAGGGTGTCGACGCCGAATTCCCGATAGCTGCCGCCGCTGGCCGGCAACTGGACGATCCGTGCCTGCAGTGCGTCGCGCATCAGCGTCGGCGATGGTGCGATACGGCCACCGCGATGGCGCCCCTCGGCATCCACCAGGTCAACCGTCAGCGCGGTACCGATGGCGCAGACCAGTACCGCCCCTCTGGAATCCGCCCGTGCGGCAATCATCGCCAGGAACCGGTCGACACCCAGGCGCGCGGGGTCTGCATACGCGATCCGGAAATCACCCCAACGCGACTGGGTACGGGCGACCGAGATCCGCCGGCAGCGCGCCGTCAGCGCCTGCAATACCTCCACCCGCAACGCAGGATCCACCACGCTGGCGAGGTAGGCGATATCGAAATCCGAAGGCAGGTGACGATCCAGTGCGGCCGCCAGCGTCCCGCTGCGATGGTCGATCGCGACCGCTTCGCCAGCCCGGCCATCCGCCATCAGCGGCGCACATTTGAGCCGGCTATTGCCCAGATCGAACAGCCAGCCCACCCGCGACTGCCTGGCCGCCATCAACCGGCCCCCGCGACACGACGCACGCTGACCTCGCCGGAGTGGAAGCAGCGCTCGCTGCCATCGTCCAGTCGCACCCGCAGCGAACCATCCCCGGCCAGGCCAAGCGCGGTGCCGGTTACTGCGCTGCTCTCCCCCTGCACCGTGACCGCTTGGCCGGCGATCGCATCCAGCGCGGCATAGCGCGCCAACAACGGTGCCAGGCCGGTCTGGTCGAAACCTTCCAATGCCGGCACCCAGTGCGCCAGGATCGCGGCCGCCAGCGTGTTGCGCGAAGGCGTCGCCGACGGCAGTTGCGACAGGTCGCACCAGGGCTGGTCGATCACGCTGGCAAAATCCGCGCCGGCAACGCCATCGGGCATGCGCACGTTGAGCCCCAACCCGATCACCGCACGCACGGGGCCGGCGTGCTCGCCTCCGCCCTCGATCAACAGGCCGCCCAGCTTTCTCAGCTCACCGTCGGGACCGGCCACGACCAGATCATTCGGCCATTTCAGCCGCACCATCCCGAACCCCAGTTCGTGCAGCGCCTCGACGGTCGCCATGCCGGCGACCAGGCTGAGACCGCCCAGTCGCGACAAGCCGCCGCTGAAGCTGCGCGACAACGACAGGTACAGATGCGCGGCCAGCGGCGAGCTCCACCCGCGTCCACGGCGCCCGCGGCCGCCGGTCTGGCGCTCGGCCAGCAGCACGTCCGCCACACCATCGGCGGGAGAGGCTCGACGCAGCAACGCCGTGTTGGTGGAGTCCACGACCCAGTCGACCTCCAGCGAGGCGATCCGTGCCCGCACCGTCGCCGGCAGAGCCTCGACGAGGGTGTCGATGTCGAGCAGGTCGAACGGCTGGGTCAGCTGGTAGCCACGTCCCGGCTGGGCCTCGATCGGCACCCCGGCCTCGCGCAACGCCTGGATCCGCTTCCAGACCGCGGCACGGGTCTGGCCGCTCTCCTGCGCCAGCGCGTCCCCCGACACCGGGCCGCCGATCAGCCGTGCCAACAGCGCACGATCGCCCATCACGGACTGGCCGCGAGCGATGGTCTTCGAGTTGGCCGGGGTCGGCCTGGAAGGAGCGCAGGAAGGATCAGAGCGGTCGGACATGGCGCTGATTATGCGCGAGCGCCCTGTTGCCCGAGCGTCCTTTGGCCTCGGCCCCGAACCCATGCCAGGCGGCCTACCGGGGCCGGTTGCCGTCGTCAAGCCGTTTCACGCTATAGTCGGGGACTGACCGGGATCGGCCCTGGCACACGAGGTTCCATCATGTTGCGGATCGCCCTTTGCCTGATGTTTGCCCTGATGAGCTCTGCGGCGGTTGCACGCGAGGTGAAGCTGAGTTCGCCCAATGGCGGTGGTTGCCCCGACGAGGAAACCAGCAGCCATCCGGACGAACCGACGACTTCCGAAGCCCCCAGCCGCGAAGCCAGGATCAAGCAGGCCGTCCACAGCGACCTCCCGGTCGGGCGCTCGCAATCCACACGCTGGCACAGCTTCCTGCCGGGCATGCTGCGCTGAGGATCGACCGGGCCCGGAACCGATCGCCGTGCCCTGAATCACCTCGCCCATCATCTTGTTCACCCGCCTGCGCCAATGGTGGCGTCCACCCGAACCGATCGCCCCCGCCCTGTGGGACAGCACCCGCACTGCGTTGCCGTGGCTGGCCGCGCTGGATGAACCCCGCGATGCGCGGCTGCAACAACTCGCCAGCCGGTTCCTGCGCACCAAGACCATCACCCCGATCGGCGACCTGCGCCTCGATCCCGGCCAACGCTGCCTGCTGGCAGCACTGTGCTGCCTGCCGCTGATCGAGTTCGGCGAGCAGGGCCTGCACGGCTGGTCGCAACTGATCGTGTACCCCGACGCGTTCCGGGTCGAGCGCAGCCACATCGATGCGGCCGGGGTGCTGCACGAATGGCAGGACGAGCTGATCGGCGAAGCCTGGGATGCCGGCCCGATGATCCTGTCGTGGGCCGACGTGATGGCCGACTGCGCCGATCCGCGTGCCGGTTTCTGCGTGGCCGTCCACGAGATGGCGCACAAGATCGACGTCCTCGATGGCGTGCTCGACGGCACCCCACCGCTGCCGCGCCCGTGGCAGCGCGAATGGGCACGCGACTTCCAGCACGCCTACGACGCGCTGGCGGCGCAGGTGGAGGCCGGCCGGGAAACCCCGATCGACCCCTACGCGGCAGAAGCACCGGAAGAATTTTTCGCGGTGGCGACCGAATACCACTTCAGTGATCCGGCCACATTGCGTCGGGCGATGCCGGCCGTCGCGGCACACCTGGCCCGCTTCTACGGACGCTCGCCGTTCGAGCCCGGCTGAACGCGCAACCGGCTGCTACAGGCGCGGGGGCAGCTGCACCTCGAAACGCGCGCCGCCGAGTTCCTCGGAGGTGCGCACGTCCAGCGATCCCCGGTAGCCACGGACAATGTCCTGCACGATCGCCAGGCCGATGCCGTGGCCCTGCACGCGCTCATCGCCGCGCACGCCGCGCTGCAACACCAACGCCACCTTTTCCGGCGCAATACCGGGGCCGTCGTCGTCCACCGCGATCAACAGACCGGGCCGGCGGTTGGGCGCGCTTTCGCCGGCCTTGACGGTCAACAGCACCCGCGATCTGGCCCACTTGAACGCGTTTTCCAGCAGATTGCCCAGCAGTTCCTGCAGGTCGCCCGGCTCGCCATGGAACTGCACGCCATCGGCGATATCGAACTCGCACAACGTGCCCTTGCCGGCATAGACCTTCTCCAGCCCGCGCACCAGTTGCTCGGCATGCGGCTCGATGTCCACCGGTGCGGAAAACAGCGTGTGTCCGCCGGACGCGGCGCGGGCGAGCTGGTAGGACACCAGGTCGCTCATCCGCCGCAGCTGGGCGTCGACATCCTCGCGCAGCTCCGCTTCCGGGGCATCGTCATCCAGCCGCGCGCGCAGTACCGCCAGCGGCGTCTTCAGGCTATGGGCGAGGTCGGCCAGGGTGTTGCGTTGCTGTTCGAGGTTTTCGCGCTCACTTTCGATGAACGCATTGATGCTTTCAGCCAACGGCTCCAACTCACGCGGATGGCGCTCGCTCATGCGCGAGGTCACGCCGCGCTGGACCTGCTTGAGCTCCTCGATCACCCGCCGCAACGGATGCAGGCTCCAGCGCAGGATCAGCGCCTGCAGCAACAGCAGCACCAGGCCGGCGCCACCAAGGTAGCGCCACAGCGCCTCGCGGAAAACCTCCACCTGCCGGCTCAGGGCCGTGGTGTCTTCCAGGATGTAGATCGTGTACGGCAGCTCGGCCTGTGGATCGTCGCCGCTGGCGTAGATCAGCCCACGTCCATAACGGTACGCCTGACCGGGATGGCCGTTGATCTCGGTGATGTCCAGCGGCCCTTCGAAGGTCTCGCGGCGCGCTTCCAGCAGCTCGCCATCGGGCAGCACCGGTCCGACCGAGGACGACGAATTCCACTGTTGTCCGTTGGGCAGCACGACCTCCGCGTACAGGCCGCTGCCCGGACGGTCGAAGCGCGGATCCGGCGGCATGTAGGGGGGAATGAAGGTGCCATCGCGGGCGAAATCGCTGTCGGCATAGGCCAGCGCGTAACTGCGCATGCGCTGGTAGAGGTTGCTCTCGGCGGTGTTCAGGAACGCCCGGTCAAGCGCCACCCCGGCCAGGGCGAGAAACGCCACCAGACCCAGACTGGCGGCCATCAACTGACGCGCCTGCAGCGAGCGCGGCTGGGCCCAGCTCATATGGGGGAACGGACCGGAGCGGGCTTATTCGCCGCTGCGCGGGATCGCAAAGCGGTAACCGCGACCACGCACGGTTTCGATCGGCTTGAGCGCACCTTCCGGATCGAGTTTCTTGCGCAACCGACCGATGAAGACCTCCAGCACGTTGGAGTCGCGATCGAAGTCCTGCTGATAGATGTGCTCGGTCAGGTCGGCCTTCGAGACCAGCTCGCCGGCATGCATCATCAGATATTCCAGCACCTTGTATTCGTAGCTGGTCAGGTCGACGTTGGCCCCGTGCACGCTCACTGTCTGCGCCGCCAGGTCCAGGGTGACCGGCCCGCATTCCAGGGTCGGCTTGCTCCAGCCCGCCGCGCGGCGCACCAGCGCATTGATCCGTGCCAGCTACTCCTCGACATGGAATGGCTTGACCAGGTAATCGTCGGCACCCTGCTTGAGTCCCTCGACCTTGTCCTGCCAGCTCGAACGCGCCGTGAGGATCAGCACCGGGAATTTCTTGCCTTCCTCGCGCAATGCCTTGATGAGCTCCATGCCCGACATCTTCGGCAGGCCCAGATCGATGATGCCCAGATCGAACGGCACTTCGCGGCCCATGTACAGGCCTTCCTCGCCATCCTGCGCGGCATCCACCGCATAGCCTTCACGCTTCAGGCGTGCCGCGAGGGTCTCGCGCAATGGCGCTTCGTCTTCCACCAGCAGGATTCGCATGGATACTCCTTGGACTGTCTGTCGGCTCCCCTGAACAGGCGAGCATGGCAACAAAGGTGAGGGTTCAGTTGTCGTCGCGGCGTGTACGGGCCGGAATTTCCTGCGTCGTACGGGGAGGATCGTCGACATACACCCGTACCCGACCGCTGGAATCGACGATCTTGATGCGGTTGATGTCGCGACCATCGTACGGCACCCGCTCGGCGCTCAGTACCTGGCCGCCGGTACGACGCTCGACCCGCCGTACTGCATCGGACAGCGCACGGTGATCGGCATTGCGGTCGTTGCCCCGTTGCGGCCGTGCCGGGCTGGCGGGGGCATTGCTGGAAGGGCGACGCTCGACCAGCTCGCGATCGGGCTGGCGCGCCTTGTCGCGAATCCGCTGCGCCACGGCATCACCCGCCGTTGCCGTGGTCGCGGCAAACAGCATCAACGAGACAAGCGTGGCGGCAGAGCGGGTGGACATGACACTCCGGGGCGGACAGCGGGAAGTTGGCTGTTCATTCTCGAGACGAGGCAGTGAATCCGGTCTGAACTTTTCTTTTACAACCAACCCGCCGTTCAGACTACCCGTCAATCTCGGCCGGCCCGTTCAGACTATCGACTATCGCCGACGCAGCGAGCTATCAACCTAGCCATGCAGCGGCTGTCGACAGCGGCCACCCACGGCCATCATGCCGTGGCGGTTCCAACAGAGGGAAGAAGAGGATCCGACCGGAAGGACTCGGTGACCGCCAAAGCACGCTCGACCAGCGACCAGTCCGCGCCGGGCTTGTGCGCGCCTTCACTGAGTACTTGGCGGAACGCGCGCCCGCCGCGCTCGTTGGCGAACAGGCCCAGCAGGTGCCGGGCGATGTGCTTGAGGAACACCCCGCGCGCCAATTGCCCCTCGACATACGGCTGCAGTGAATGCAGCAGCTCCGCGCGTGACCGCAGCACCCCGCCGAACCACGCCACATCGAGTCGATGCAAAAGATAGGGATCGTGATACGCGGCCCGGCCGAGCATCGCGCCATCCACCTGTGCCAGATGCGCGGTCGCCTCGTCCGCATCGGCGATGCCGCCATTGACGATCACCTGCAGGTCCGGGCGTTCGCGCTTGAGCCGGTACGCCCAGTCGTAGCGCAACGGCGGTACCTCGCGGTTCTCCTTCGGCGACAGGCCCTTCAGCCAGGCATTGCGCGCGTGCACCACGAACATCCGGCAACCGGCCTCCGCCACTTCGTCGATGAAGGCGCGGAAACGGTCGTAGTCGTGGTCGTCGTCGACTCCGAGCCGGCACTTGACCGTGACCGGAACATTCCGGCTCGAGGCCGCGCAGGCGTCGACCATCGCCTCGACCGAAGCGGCCACCAGCGCCGGCTCGCGCATCAGGCAGGCCCCGAACCGGCCAGCCTGCACACGGTCGGAGGGACAGCCGCAATTGAGGTTGATCTCATCGAAGCCCGCATCCGCACCGATCCGCGCCGCCTGCGCCAGCAAGGCCGACTCGCTGCCGCCCAGCTGCAACGCGACCGGATGCTCGACCGGATCCAGCGCCAGCAGACGCGCACGGTCACCGTGGATCACCGCGTTGGCGTGCACCATCTCCGAATACAGGCGCGCATGCGGCGCCAGCAGCCGGTGGAATACCCGGCAATGGGAGTCGGTCCAATCCATCATGGGTGCGACGGACAGGCGCAGTTGCGCGGGTGGGATGGCGGGGGCGTCGATCATCGGTCGCCATTGTACGTAGCTGGCCCGAGCGCTTCCGGTGCGGCCGCCGATGTCCACGCAATCGATGTCCGGGCCAGCTTCAACAACACCGGCGAACCCGCGGCACGTCAGTCCTTGCCCTTGCCCTTGCCCTGACCTTTGCCCTTGTTCTTGCCCTGATTGCCCTGGGACTTCCCTTTGTTTCCGTGGCCGTTGTTGCCCATCGCTTTCCCCCGGTTGCCGGGATTGGGGTGGGCATTGCCGTTGCCGGCCTGGGCCTTGATCGCCTTCGCCCGCGCCGGGTAATGCGGATACAGATCCTCGTCGATCCGGATCGGCCGCCCCCAGCGATCGTAGGTCGGCACGAACCCGCGTTTCAGGCGATGGAACTCGTCCGAGCCCGGCTTGATCCCCAGCCGCTTGGCGACGCTGCCCCAGCCCTGGCCATGGTCACGCTCCCACTCGTCCACGACATAGCGGCACGGGCGACCGATGATCTGGGCGATCGCGCAGGCGTAATACACGTCCCCCGGCGCCCAGTGGCGCTCGATCAACAAGGTGCTCACCAGGTCGCGCGGCGCACCGTAGTAACGCACCATCTCGTCGACGAAGGGCTGCCGGTAGCGGCTGCCGTAACGGTTGACGTCGCCCAGCCAGTTGTCCACCCAGACATCGCCGGTACGCGGGTTCCAGCCAAAGGTGAAGTCCTGCGCCACCGCGTGGCCGGTACCCGCCAATGCCGACACCGCTGCCGCCAGCGCGAACATCCGCAATTTGAGTTTGATCATCATGAGTTTCCCGATGGATGCCTGTCGAACCCTGCCGACCGACTGCTGATGCTCGTGGGCGACGGGTGAATACGCTCTGAAATCATGGACTTGGACACTTTGGCCCAAGGCTCTGGTTCAGTCTGGCCACGCCGTCAACGCGAGATCACGAACTTGCCGAACGCGACCCCGATGTCCCAGCCCTGGCCCTTGCCTGCCAGAGCCAGGGCCACGTCGCCCTTGACCATTGCCTCGGCCTTGGCCGATTTGCCGACACCGGCATGGGCCTCGGCGCTGACGTAGGTGCCCAGCACGTCCTCGATCCGGCGCACACCGGAAAACTCGCCACGACCGTTCTCGATCCGGGTCTTGCCGAACGTCAGCCCGCCGCCCTTGGTCCGGATCTTGACCGCCATGCTCTGGCCGTTGTCGCAGCGCACCGTGCCGCTGCCCGACCCGGTCTTGTAGAACACCGACCAGCCCGACAGGTTGAAGGTGAGCTTGCAGTCGACCGACCCGGCGGCGCTGGCCGGCAGGGCAACGACCATCAGCGCGGCGGCAGCAGCGATGGAAAGCAGAAGGGAGGCACGGCGCGACGACAGGTTCATGGCGGATCCTCGCTGGAGTACGGGGCGGAACAATGGCTGAAATAGCGATCTGGAGGCTACCCGATCGCCTGTCATGCGCCATGACGCAGCGCGCAAACAACGACGGCACCGCAGGTGCGATGCCGTCGTCGGACCCATGCATCGCATAGCGACGCAGGGATCAGCGGCGGGAAGCTCAGCGACGACCGCCGTGACGATGGTCGCGGTCACGCCAGTGGTTGCGGTCGCGATCATGGCGCGGATCGTAATAGCTCACCTTCGACTGGCACTTGCCGTGCTTGTTGCACTTCACGTCATGGCCGTGTCGATAGCCGTTGCCACGGTAGATCGGCGGCGCGGGACGATAGACATTGACGTAATGGCCACGCGGCACGTTGCGGTAGTAACGGGGCTGGCCACGCGGGTCGCGCACCACGATCAGCCGGTCGTTGTAGCCGTAATTGCCGTTGCGGTAATACGGTTGGCCGCTGTGGTAGATCACGTCTGCGACATCGACGAGCACGCGGATCAGGTCATTGCTGCTCTGGGCCTGCGCGGGTGCCGGCGCCAGCGCGATCACGCCGAAACCGGCGGCAAGGATGAGGGGAGCAAGCCAACGGGACACGATCGACATGGAAACTACTCCTTGGATTCGCCGGCGACGCCAGCCCTGTAAACGACCATGCCCGGAGCCGACTGAACGAACCTCCAACATTTCCTTCACGGACTGCTCACGCTCAGCGGGCGTTGTGGATTGCCATAGGCGCCACCGCCCTGCGCACCGCTGACGTCACGCGGAGGCTTCGGCGATCGCCGCCAATTCGGCCACGGCAGCCGGCAAGGCCGCGGCGGTATCGACATGGCGAAAGCGCGACGCATCCGCCGCATCGACCCGCGCGGCGGACTCGTGCGCCCAGGTGGTGTGGTACGGCACATGGATGCCCCAACCACCGAGCTCCAGCACCGGGACGATATCGGACCGCAGGGAGTTGCCGATCATCACGAAGTTCTCCGGCTGCAGGTCGAACTCGGCCAGCAACCGCGCATACGTGGCGGTGTCCTTCTCGCTGACGATCTCGATCCGCCGGAACAGCTCGGCCATGCCGCATTGGCGCACCTTGGCTTCCTGATGGAACAGATCGCCCTTGGTGATCATCACGATCGCGTGATCGCGCGCGACCGCCTCCACCGCCTCGCGGATGCCCGGCAGCAGCTCCACCGGATGCCGCAACAGCTCCTTGCCCAGGCCGACGATGCGGTGCAGGTCGGCCGCGCTGATGCGGGCATCGGTCAGCTCGACCGCGGCCTCCAGCATCGACAGCACCATGCCTTTCACGCCGTAGCCGAAGATGCCGATGTTGCCGGATTCAACCTGGTATAGACGTTCCTGCAGGGCGGTTCCGTCCAGGTCGACCCAGACCCCGAGAATGTGTTCGAACTCTTTCTGCGCCGCGTCGAAATAGTCCTGGCTGCGCCACAGGGTGTCGTCGGCGTCGAAGCCGACCATGCGGATTTTTTTCATCGCGTCAGTATGCCTGCATGGATTCGCTACCCACAGGCAAAGACGACCGCAAAGCCGCCATCAACCGTTTTCGGCGGACACATTCACCTGCGGATCGCCATCGACGATGACGACGGTCACCCGGAGGGGACGGCAGCACACCGCGCAGTCCTCGGTGTAGTCCTGCTGCTC
>DATJBR010000123.1:0-2510 GCA_035515255.1 Lysobacter sp.
CTGCTCGGTCAGGTCGACGTTGGACGCTTCCAGCGCGCCGCCCTGGACCATGCCCAGCCCCGACGAGCCGGCGGAGCCCAGGCGCGCATCGCCGGATTCGGCGGTCTCCGCCCAGGCGTTGTCGCCCAGCGACTGCAGGCCCTGCGGGTTGGCGAAGTTGGTCAGTGCGACCTGGCCCAGCGGGGTCGACACGCCGTTGGTGTAGCGCGCGTTGACGATGCCTTCGGCCGACACCTCGATGCCGGTCAGGCGGCCGGTGGCATGGCCGTCCTGCACCAGCGCGGAGACGCCGAACTTGTTGCCGTACTGGGTGGAGTTGCCGAGGTCCAGGGTGATCGCCATCGGCGCGGCGCCGTTGCCGGGGTCGTGGGGCGGCATCGGGAACCGGCCCGGGTTGGGCGACAGCAGCGCGCCGGTATCGGAGTACTGCAGCGTGGTCGGCGCGCCGGTGGCGGTGCCGTCGATGGAGGTGTGGATCTCCCACTCGTTGGCGTTGGCGGTCTTCACGAAATGCATCGATTGCGTGTGCGCCGCACCCAGCGAGTCGTACACGGTCAGCGAGGTGGTGTGGGTGTAGCTGTCCGGATCGTTGGCATCGAACGGCGTGATGGCTGGCGGCTTGGCCTCGGCGGACAGGTTGGTGCCGATGCCGACCTTGCCGGTGGCCTGTGGCGGGGCGTCGCCGACCGCCAACTGCAGGTCGCCGAGCCGGCCCGTATCGAAGCCGACGCCACTGGCGCTGGGCGGGAACACCTGCAGGCGGTGGCCGGCGGGGTTGACCACGAATCCGTCGGCGTCGGCACCGAAGTTGCCGGCGCGCGAGTACACGGTGGCGCCGTTGTTGGACATCGTGAAGAAGCCCTGGCCGCTGATGGCCAGGTCCAGCGCCTTGCCGCTGAACTCGACGTTGCCCTGGTCGAACTGCTGCGCGACCTGGGCCAGCTTGACGCCGGCGCCGATGGCGTTGCGCGACAGGCCGTAGGCGGAGACCGGGAACACGTCGGCGAACTCCGCACGCGACTGCTTGAAGCCGGTGGTGTTGGCGTTGGCGATGTTGTTGGACGTGACGTTGAGGTCGGACGTGGCCGCGTTCATGCCACTGAGCGAGATGCGGAAACTCATGCGGTGTGCTCCTGGAGGGGCGGTGGAAGGCGGCGGTCAGCCGACACGACGGATCGAGGACAGCGGGTGGCTGCCAAGACCCGAAAGATTGAGGACGAGCCCGGTCGGCTCGATGGAGACGCTGTCCACCTTTGCGGACAGGCGCAGGTCGAGCGTTTCGGCGTCCTTGCCCGTGCCGCTGGTGGCGCGGATGGAGTACTGGCCGGCGGCGATCGGCTCGCCGTCGTCGTTGCGGCCGTCCCACTGCCAGGGGACGTTGCCGGCTGCGCCGGCCTCGACGCTGGTCTTGCGCACGATCGCACCGGCGCTGTCGACGATCTCGATCTGGATCGTGCCGGCGGTGGTGGCGACGATCTCGCCATGCGTACCGGCACCGGCCGCCAGGTCGACCTTGTCGGCCGCCACCAGCGCCTCGCGGCCGACCAGACTGGCCGCGCGCAGGGTCTGGTCGGACTCCATCACGCTGGCCATCGAGCCCATCGCGGACTGCATGTTGTCGATGCCCTGCACGGTGGAGAACTGCGCCAGCTGGCCGAGGAACTGGTTGTTGTCCAGCGGCTTCAGCGGGTCCTGGTTCTTGAGCTGCTCGGTCATCAGGCGCAGGAAGTCGGCCTGGCCCAGCGAGGTGCTGCGGTCGTTGGCCTGCGGGGCCAGGCCGAGCGCCCCGTAGGGGTTGTCGTTGTTGGTGCCGGTGATGCTGGTCATGGGGTCGTCTCGTCAGTACGGGTGGGCTACTTGCCCATGTTCAAGGTCGCCATGGCCAGTTCCTTGGCGGTGTTGAACACCTCCACGTTGGCCTGGTAGCTGCGTGAGGCGGAGATCATGTCGACCATCTGCGCGACCGGATCGATGTCGGGTGCGTAGACGTAGCCGCCGTCGTCGGCCAGTGGGTGGCCGGGGTCGTAGCGGCGGATCGGCGCGGCGTCGGACTGGGTGACTTCCTTGACCTGCACGCCGGCCAGTTCGGGCTTGCCGGCCACCGCCTCGGCGGAAAACACCGGGTGCAACGGGCGGTAGACGGCATCCGGGTCGCCGGATACCGAGTCGGCGTTGGCGAGGTTGCTGGCCACGGTGCTCAGTCGCACCGACTGGGCGTTCATCGCCGAGCCGGCGACGTCGAAGATCGGGAGGGTCATCGCGATCGCCCCTTATTGCCCGGTGATCGCGGTCAGCATGCCGCGCACCTTGGACTCGACGAACGACAGCGAGGCGCGGTATTCCAGCGACGCCTGGGCGAAGGCGGCCTTGGCCCGTTCACCGTCCACGGTGTTGCCGTCCATGCTGGGCTGGGTCGAGGCGGGGGCGTAACGGGCCGCCTGCGCGGCCTGCGCGATGTGGTCGCCCAGCCCACGGTCGGGCTGCAGCGCGGCGCGCAGGGCGCTGCTGAA
>DATJBR010000124.1:0-9326 GCA_035515255.1 Lysobacter sp.
CGCGTGGTGGTCGGTGTCGACCGCGCCGCGGACATCCGCCAGTTGCTGCGCTGGTCCGCCCGGCACAAGGTCAAGATCGCGATCGCCGGCGGCGCGGAGGCCTGGAAAGTGGCCCCGCAACTGGCCGCGGCCAAGGTGCCGGTGTTCGTCAATCCGCTGGACAACCTGCCATCGGGCTTCGACCAGATCGGCGCGACGATGGAAAACGCAGGCCGGCTGGCGGCCGCCGGCGTGGCAGTGGGTTTCAGCCAGGGCGGCGACAGCCACAACGCACGCAAGATCCGCCAGGCCGCCGGCAACGCGGTCGCCAACGGCTTGCCGTGGGACGCGGGCCTGGCCGGACTGACCTCGGTGCCGGCGCAGGCGTTCGGCGTGGCCGACACGCTGGGCAGCATCGCGGTGGGCAAGCGCGCCGACCTGGTGCTGTGGAGCGGCGACCCGCTGGAGGTGAACGCGGTGGCGACCCAGGTCTGGTTCGACGGCAAGCCGATCGAGATGCGCAGCCGCCAGACCGAACTGCGCGACCGCTACCTGCAAGCGCCGGTTCCACGCGCCAATGGCGGCCTGCCGCCGGCGTATCCGGCTGCCGGTCGCTAGGGAAAAGCGCCACAGCCCTCTGTTCGCACGCCCCCTTCGATCCGATTCGCAGGGGGCGTTTTTTGTTTCCCCCGACGCCGGTGCCATCGCTTCGCCGGGCTAAGCTCGCCCGACCCATCTGCCCACCAACCCACCAGGACCACGACCATGCCAGCCTTGCCGCAACTCGACCTCAACTGGTTTGCCGTACTCGTCGCCGCACTGTCCGCGTTCGCCCTGGGCGGACTCTGGTACGGGCCGCTGTTCAAGAAAGTCTGGTGCCGCGAGGCCGGTGTCGATCCGGATTCGGCTCCCTCACATCCCGCCAGGATCTTCGCGACCGCCTTCGTCTGCAGCCTGCTCGCCGCACTGGTGTTCGCCAGCATGCTGCCTCCGGCCGCGAGCGTCGCCGACGGGTTCGGCATCGGCTTCGTGGTCGGCCTGTTCTTCGTGTCGATGAGCTTCGGCATCAACTACGCCTTCGCCGGGCGCAGCCTGAAGCTGTGGATGATCGACAGCGGTTACCACATCGTCCAGTTCATCGCCTACGGGGTGATCCTCGCGGCGTGGCGCTGACCGCGCACACCAAGACGGCCCGTTGAACAGTTCGATTCAGACTTGCGTCAACCCGCCTTCTTCTCGCTCGCGATCCACTGGTCGACGCGCCGCTCCAGCAGGGTCAGCGGCATCGCCCCGCCACCCGGCGCGACCGCAGCGCCGCGACCGTGATCCGGCGTCCCGACCGTACGACTCCCCGGGTTCGTACCCCTGCCGGGTCCGGTTACGCCGCCCGGGACGATCCTCAAGGCCAACCCGGCGACGCTTTCCCCGGTTCATCGATCCGGGAGCAAAGCCATGTTCGACAGGTTGGGAAAATTGGCCCAGTGGTCCATCCGCACCATGTTCACGCTGTCGTGCGTGGCGGTGGCGGGATATGCATTCGCCTACCTGTACGGCGAATTCCGCTCTGGCGATCCGTTCGCGGCGCAATTCGCGGTCTCCGGCTGGGACGTGCCCGCGCATTTCTTCGCTGCCGGGTTGGCACTGCTGCTGGTGCCGTTGCAGCTCAGCGGATCGATCCGCCGTCGCCTGCCGCAGCTGCATCGTCTGGGCGGCTGGCTCTATGTCGCGGCGATCGCGATCGGCGCCGGCTCGGGGCTCTCGCTGGCGGAGAACGCGCAAGGTGGCCTCGCCGGCAGAGCCGCATTCACGACGTTGTCGCTGCTGTGGCCGCTGGTCACGGCGGTCGCGATCCGCCACGCGATCACCGGCAACACCCCTGCACACCGGCGCTGGATGTGCCGCAGCATCGCGCTGACGACCGCGGCCATCACCCTGCGCTTGATATTGGCCACGGGCCTGGTGCTGCAATGGCCGTTCATGCCCGTCTACATCGCCGCGGCCTGGCTGTCGTGGCCGATCAACCTGGTGATATGCGAGATGGTCCTGCGGTGGCCGGCGATCATCCGGCGTGTTCGCGCCGGTAGCCGCTCGGTGTCGCGCCCCGTTGGCGCTTGAAGGCCGCATTGAAGGTGGACTTGGAGGTGAATCCGCACGCATAGGCGATGTCGAGGATCGTGCGCGCGTCGCCCGGATCGGCCAGGCAGCCGCTGGCCGCATCGATGCGCTGCCGGTTGATGTACTCCCAGAAGTTGCCGCCCAGGCGCCGGTTGATGACCGCCGAGACCAGGTACTCCGGATAACCACTGCGCCTGGCGATTTGGCCGATGGTCAGGGCCGGCTCCCGGTACAGCCGCTCCTCGCGCATCAGCTGCGACAGCCGTGACTCGACCTCGTCGAACCGCGGGTCGTCGCCCCTGGCCTCGCCATCGTCGGCGGGCGTGGCCACCGACTCCGTCGACAGCTCCACCACCGGCGGCTGTCCGAGGCTGAAGTAGCCGACCACGCACACCCACGCCGCGACCACACCGTAAATCAGGTAGTAATCGACGTAGGGGATGCGCACCAGCCACTGGGCCGCTGCGATGCACCAGATCAGCAGCTGGCACAGTGCCATCACCGTGATCCAGCGCAGCGACCGGCGGTCGGCATCGGAACGGCGTTCGCGGAGCCGTCGGTGGTAGCGCTGGGCCCTCACCAGGGCGGCGACGATGTAGGAGAAGGCATACCCGTAGAGCAGCGGATCGAACCAAGCCGGCAACCACGACCCGTTGCCCTCCCGGAACCTCGCGAACACCACCGCCGTTTCCTCGGTCCCCAGCAGGAACACCCGGCCTGTCCAGGCGAGCACAAACGCGAACACGGCGAAATGCACCACGTCGCGCCAACCGGGGGCACGCCCGGTCGTCAGCACCCGCACGTACAGATAGAACAGGCTGGCGTACAGGAATGGAAACAGCGCGACGAACCGGGCGGGCTTGAACAACCACACCGTCGGCTCGGCCAGGAACATCGCCTTGATCGCCAGATCCACACCGACGATCGCCACCCACACCGCCAGCACCCGGTTGGCCTCCGGATTGGCCCGCCGCCGCGACAAGGCGAAAGCCAGCAGCACCGCCTGGGCGGCGCCGATCGCATAGATGACGACCCAGTGGTTCATCGCACTTCCGGTGATACGCGTCGCCTGGCATGGTGCCTGACATGGCCGGACGCGGCGAGGATCGCCCTCGCCGCGCCCCATCCTGGCGGCCTCAAGTCACCGGCGCCGCCAGACCGCCGTGGAGGCCGACTTCAACCCTGCTTCTGATCCGCGATCCACTGGTCGATGCGCCGCTCCAGCAACGTCAGCGGCATCGCGCCGCCACCCAGCACGGCGTCGTGGAAGCCCCGGATGTCGAAGCCCTTGCCCAGTTCGGCTTCGGCCTTCGCGCGCAGTTCCTGGATCTTCAACATGCCGATCTTGTAGCCGGTCGCCTGGCCCGGCCAGGTGATGTAGCGGCGCACTTCGGCCTGGATCGCCGGCAGCGGGATCGAGCTGTTTTCGGAGAAGTACGCGACGGACTGATCCTCGGTCCAGCCCTTGGCGTGCAGGCCGGTATCGACCACCAGCCGGATCGCCCGCCACATCTCCGAGGTCAGCCGGCCGAACTCCGAGTACGGGTCGGTGTAGGTGCCCGGCATCTCGCGCGCCAGCCATTCCGAGTACAGGCCCCAGCCCTCGGCATAGGCATTGAACATCGCCTGCTTGCGGAACTCCGGTACGCCCTCCAGCTCCTGCGCGATCGCGATCTGCATGTGATGGCCGGGCAGTCCCTCGTGGTAGGCGATGACCTCCAGCGTGGTCTTCGGCATCGCGCTCATGTCCGACAGGTGCGCGTAATACACGCCCGGGCGCGAACCGTCCGGCGTGCTCGGGTAGTAATGCTGCGCGGCGCCGTCCACCTCGCGGAACGCCTCGACCCGCTTGACCACCAGGTCGGCCTTCGGCAGCAGGCCGAAGTACTCGGGCAACTGCTGCTTGATCGTGTCGATGGCGGCGGTGGCGTCGTCGATGTAGCCCTGCCGGCCGGCGTCGGTCTCCGGGTACTTGAACTGCGGGTCGGTATCGACGAAGCGGAAGAACGCCTTCAGGTCGCCGTCGAAGCCGACCTTCTCCTTCAACGTCTCCATCTCGCCGCGGATGCGCACAACCTCGTCCAGGCCGATCTGGTGGATCTGCTCGGCGCTCAGGTCGGTCGTGGTCGATGCGCGCAGGCGCTCGGCGTAGTACGCGGCGCCGTCGGGATGGGTGCTGCCGACGCCCGAGGGGTTGACGGTCGTGTTGGGCAGGTCGGCGGTGTACCAGGCGATGACGTCGGCGAAGGCCGGCTGCACCGCCTCCACCAGCGCCGCGCGGGCGTCGTCCTTCAGCGCCCGCGCGCGCGCCGCGTCGATCTTGCCCGACGCCACCAGCGCATCCGCCTTGGCCTGTGCGTCGGTCCACAGCGCGCTGTCGGGCCCATCGGTGAACGGCGCGCCGGTGACGACTTTGCCGGCCTGCTCGATCACGCCCTCATGAGCGAAACGCGGCGGCCGGATGCCGAGCCCGGCCGAACGCTTGACCTGGTCCATCAACTGCCCGAACGCGCGCGGCACCTTACGCAGCCGCGCGATGTAGGCGGTGTAATCGGCCTCGTCCTCGACCTTGTGGAAGCTGATCAGGAACGTCGGCAGGAACGACTGCGCGCCACCCATCTGCTCGAACGGATAGCCGTGGTCGCTGAAACGGTCGGCCGCCTTGGCTGCTTCGGACTGATGCGCGAACAGGTCCCACGACAACTTGGCGTCGTCCCCCAACGCGTCGTAATCGAAGGTCGACTTCATTTCCTCGACTGCCGCGACCCGCCATGCCAGCCGCTTCGCCGCGCCTTCGCGCGACATGTCGTCGAGCTCGGAATAGCGATCCTTGCGACCCAGGAACGTCATGCCGACCGGGCTGAACTGCAGCTGCTCCTCGTACTTGCGCTCGAACCACGCGTTGAGGCGTGCGTCTTCGGCAGTGGCTTGCGCGGACGTGGTCGCTGGAGCAATGGCGGTGGTCGGCGCGCCGGGCGAGCAGGCGACGCACAGGGCGAGGGACAACGCGGAGACGGCAAGGATGCGGCGCATGGATACTCCGGGGTGGGATGGGAGCGGCGCTCCCGGGAAGCTGATGATGCCGGAACGGGGTGGAGGGGCGCAGCGTGCCAAAAGACCTTGCACACAATCTCCCCACGACCTCTGGACGCCTCGGTTCATCCGCAGTCCCTGCGCCGACCTTGACAACACCTCCATGCAACAACGTGATTCAGGGAAGTCTTGTCGACACCGACGGTGCGACCAGATCAATCCAGTCCGCCAATGAGTCCAGCACATTCTCCAGCGACTTGCGGGTCGGGACATCACTCAACCGGCCAGCGGTATCGAATAATCCGCCCACATCGCGAATGAACAACGCCGGCGCCGGCATGACCAGTGATTCGGTGGCATGCAGGGTCTGGCGCAAGGCGTGCTGGGCCAGACGCGTGCCCCAGCGCCCACCCGATGCGCCAATGATGGCGACCGGCTTGCCGGCCAGCACTTCGTCCGGTGCGGCCCGGGACAGCCAATCGAGGGTGTTCTTCAATACGCCCGGTATCGAGTGGTTGTATTCGGGCGTTGCGATCAACAAGCCATCGGCAGCGGCGACGTCGCGGCGAAGTCGTTGAACGACCTCCGGCCCGCCGTCGGCCTCTTGCTCCAGATCCTCATTGAACAGCGGGATGGACGCCAGATCGTCGTAGACGCTGACGGTCATTCCGGCGGGTACGCATTCGGCAGCGGCTTCGAGCAGGCGCAGGTTCCAGGAACCGCGGCGGAGGCTGCCGGCGATGGCGAGTACGCGCTTGGCGGGCTGCCCGGCGCGGGGAAATTCGCCGGGAGGGTTATCAGGAGATTCGACAGGAACCGAAGCGCTTGCCCGGGTCGAGAGGATCGCGCACTTCACCACGCGGACGAGATCCGGGTGGCCGGGGGAAACGGAGATATCTGTCATCGCTGTAGGCCCTTGTGGTGTTTGAAGCTGCAATCCCTGGCACCGCCGCTACGGAAGCGGTGCATCGACCGGGGCGAGCACGAGCAGGAGCGCCGACACCAGCAGGAGCACGCCCATCACCCTGTCCATCCAGTTGCGGACACGGGGACGATGCAGCCAGGTCGTCATCAAGGCACCGAGAGCGGACCAGAGCGCCAGGCAAAGCGCGGGGATCAGCGTGAACAACACCGCCAACGGCAGGAAAACCTGCGAAGCCTCCGTTCCGGCTCGAACTGCGGAGGTCACCGTCAACACCATGACCCAGCTCTTCGGGTTGAGGAACTGGAAGCCGAACAGCGCGGCGGCATCGGAAGGCAGCGCATGTCCCGCGGCGCCTTGCGCGCTGGATTTGGCGAAGCTGTCCATGACGAGCCGGGCACCCAGCCAGCACAGATACGCCCCGCCACCAACGGTGATCACGTGGTGCAGCCGCGGTACGGCGGCGAACAGCACGCCGGCGCCGGCCACCACCAGCAGCAGCATGACCAGCCCGCCGGCGAGGATGCCGGCGATCGCCGGCAGCGCCCCGATGAACCCGGCATGCATGGCTACGCGCATGACCACGAGGTTGTTCGGCCCGGGCGTGATGGCCGCCGCGGCGATGAGGCCGGCGGCGCCGAGCATTGGTGCGTCCATCGGTTCAAACCCGCGGGCCCGGCTGCAGCGTGCAGGGATCGACCTGGACCTCGCACCCCGAAACCAGCGCCATGCGGGCCGGGCCGAACCGTTCGCGACCATGCGCTGCGGACCAGTCGGCATCGGCCGGGGTCGCGACGATGCCGAACGGGTTGATGCTGCGATCGTGGAGGTAGTAGCCCTCGCGGATCGCGGCCAGGTCGACCGTGGCGGCCACGCCGCGCCACGCGTGCAGGTCGCGCGCATAGGCCCAGAGATGAGGCAGGTCGAGCAGACGTCGGCGCGCGCACTTGAAGTGGCCGTGATAGACGGCGTCGAACCGCACCAGCGTCGGGAACAGCCGCCAGTCGGCTTCGGTGATGGTCTGACCAAACAGATAGCGATCCTTTCCGAGTCGTTGCTCAAGCCTGTCGAGGGTGGCGAATACGCTCTCCACGGCTTCGTCGTAAGCCTCCTGCCGCTGCGCGAATCCGGCCCGGTAAACGGCGTTGGAGAGGTCGGTCTGGATGCAGGCGTTGAGCGCGTCGATCTCGTGACGCAGGGCCAGCGGAGCGAGCGTGAACGCACTTTCCAGGTCCGCGTCCGCGGCGTCGAACGCACGGATGATCTGTGCCGACTCGTTGCTGACGATCCTGCCGGCGCGGCTGTCCCAGAGCACGGGAACCGTCGCCCGACCGGAGCAGCCCGGTTCCGACAGGGTGTAGAGCTCATGCACGTGTCGGATCCCCCGGTCGGTTCCCGGGACCGTCCAAAGTGCGTTGCCGTCGATCGCATAGCCCTCGACCCGGGCCCCGCCTGCGATCTGCAGTGGTACGCAGCGCTCCAGTCCCTTGAGCGCGCGCACGATCAAGGTGCGGTGGGACCAAGGGCAACTCGATGAAGCGATCAGGTGGTAGCGGCCCGGTTGCGTACGCAGTCGTCCGGCAACCTCATCGAGTGTCCTGGAGTACGCACTGACCGGCCTCAAAAAGCTACCTTCGACAATGCTGGAGTCGGTATTCGTCCAGCGCCCCTCGATCAGCATTCCCATGGCTACGCCCCGTGTTTTCAATTTCATGGGGACATGCTGCAAGCAAAAAGCGGCCTGGAAAACGCGACTTACGGTCTATTATCTAGTCCGTTATGAAACTGCCTCTCAATGCCTTGCGCGCCTTCGCCACCGTCTATGCCCAAGGCGGAGTGCGTGCGGCCGCGCGCGAACTCGGCATCGCGCATTCGTCGGTCAGCCGGCACCTGGCGGAACTGGATGCCTGGTTGGGCGTGGCCTTGATCAGCGAATCCGCCGGCCGGCGTGGGATTTCCTTCACGCCGCAGGGCGAGGCGCTGGGCAAGGCAGCGCTGGCCGGATTTCGCGACATCGAGCGCGCGGTAGCGTCGCTGCGCGAATCCCGGTCGAGCCGTTCGGTGACGATATCGGCCGCGCCTTCCTTCGCGGCACGCTGGTTGCTGCCCCGCCTGCCGCGTCTGGAGCAGTCGCATCCGCACCTTGAGATCTCCGTGGTGGTGGATCAGAAAATCAGCAACCTGGAGGCCGGTGACATCGACCTCGCGATCCGCATGGGGCGTGGCCCCTGGCCGGATGTGCGTTGCGAGCCGCTGATGGACGACACGCTGTATCCGGTCATGAGCCCGGCGTTGTACGAGGCTTCAGGCCGCCCCCGCCAGCCGGCGGGCCTGCTTGGCATGCGGCTGTTGCACGACCGCGATCCACACGCGTCGTGGGAAGCGTGGCGACAAGCGCATGGCCCCGAATCACTGGACGTGCTGGCCGGGCCCCGCTTCGCGTCGTCCGACCTTGTGCTGCGCGCCGCGATGCAGGGCCAGGGCGTCGCGCTCGCGCGCCACCGGCTTGCGTTCGACGACATTGCGTCCGGCGCGCTCGTCAAGCCGATCGAGGCTGCGGACGTGGCGCTCGGGCCCGCCTACTGGATCGTGCTTCCCCGTCATGGCCGCATCCGGACCGGCGCGTTGGCCGTCATCGCCTGGCTAAAGCAACAGGCCGAGCGGAGCGACAGCGCGCTCTGATAGGCCGGCGAGGGTCTTTTGGGAATCCGCCGAAGGCCTGTGGCGGGCACTGCGCACGACCACTTCACCGACGCTATGCTGCAAGCGTTTTGTGACGTCGTCGTCGTTTCCATCAAGGGGGATTCATGCGCATTGGACTGGTTGTCGATTCGGCATGCGACTTGCCGCTGGAATACCTGCAACGCCATGAGGTGACGATCCTGCCGATCACGGTGCGGATCGGCGAGGCGGTGCTGGCCGATCACCGCAACGAGCAGGCGACGCTGGAGTTCCTGCACGCGCACGTGGCCGAGCGCGGGGCGGAGGCGGAAACCATGCCGTACACGGTGCAGCAGATCCAGGAGCTGTTCCTGAGCCGGCTGGTCATCGATTACGACTACGTGTTCTGCATGACGATCACCAAGTCGCGCAGTCCGATTTTCGACAACGCGCAGCAGGCCAGCTTCGCGATCCTCAACGAGTACAAGGCCGCGCGCGCGGCGTCCGGCAACACGACCCCGTTCGCGCTGCGGGTGATCGACACCCAGAACCTGTTCGCCGCCCAGGGCATCACCGCGGTGGAGGCCGTGCGCCTGCGCGACGCCGGCGAAGGCGC
>DATJBR010000125.1:0-10029 GCA_035515255.1 Lysobacter sp.
CTACCTGCTGACCTCAACCGTCAACGGCATCCTCGCCCAGCGTCTGGTGCGCCGGCTGGAGCCGACCCATGCGGAGAAATACCCGGCGTCACCGGAGGAGATCGAGCGCTTCTCGCTGCGCCGCTACCAGCCCGAAGGCGATATCTTCCTGTACCGCCCGCGTACCTCGGCACTGGCGCCGACCGGCTACCAGGGCCGCACCACGATCATGGAATTCATGGTCATCAACGACGACCTGCGCCGCGCCGTGATGCGCCACGCGGGCATGGGCGAGATCGAGCAGATCGCCCGCGACGCCGGCATGCGCACGATGTACGAGGACGGCATCCTCAAGGCGATGGCCGGACTGACCACGATCGAGGAAGTGCTGCGGGTGACCGAGGATGCGTGAGGTGGTCTTGTCCAATGCCGGAGCACTCCGTCATTCCTGCGGACGCGGGCACCGATCCGTTGTTACTGCACTTCGACGCTTCGACGCTTCGACGGATGAGGAGGTCCGGCCCACATCGCCGCACTCCGTCATTCCCGCGAAAGCGGGAACCCAGCGCCTTATAGCGACTACCTGCACAGGAGCGTCATGGAACGACAGCCTGCCACTTACCTCTTGGCCAGCGCTCGCAACGGGACTTTGTACGTCGGTGTGACCAGCAACCTCGTGAAGCGCGCCTGGGAGCATCGCAATCACGTGGTGGACGGCTACACGAAAAAGCATGGGGTCACGCAATTGGTGTGGTACGAAATGCACGACACCATGGAGGCTGCCATCAGTCATGAGAAACGGATCAAGAAATGGCGGAGGGACTGGAAAGTGGAACTGATCGAGAAGACCAACCCCTGCTGGAATGATCTTTGGCCGCAGATCACTGGATCAGAAGCTGAAGTCACTGGATTCCCGCTTTCGCGGGAATGACGGTAGCTACGCCATGCCCCTCTACACCTACAAGGCGATCAACGCGCGCGGCGAGATGCTCGACGGCCAGATGGAGGCTGTCAGCAATGCCGAGGTGGCGGCGCGCCTGCAGGAGCAGGGGCACCTGCCGGTCGAGGCGCGGTTGGCCAGCGAAGGTGGCGGGATGCCGGTGTGGCGACGGCTGTTCAAGCCCCGGCCGTTCGCGGGCGAGCGGTTGGTCCAGTTCACCCAGCAATTGGCGACCCTGCTGGGTGCGGGGCAGCCGCTGGACCGCGCGCTGACGATCCTGCTGGAGCTGCCCGAGGACGAGACCGCGCGGCGGGTGGTCAGCGATGTGCGCGATGCGGTGCGTGGTGGAACCTCGCTGTCGACCGCGCTGGAGCGCCAGCACGGCACGTTCTCGCGGCTGTACGTGAACATGGTCCGCGCCGGCGAGGCCGGCGGCAGCCTGCACGAGACGCTGTCGCGGCTGGCCGATTACCTGGAGCGTTCGCGCGCGATGCAGGGTCGGGTGATCAATGCGCTGATCTATCCGGCGATCCTGCTGGTGATGGTCGGTCTGAGCCTGCTGTTCCTGCTCGGCTACGTGGTGCCGCAGTTCGCGCAGATGTACGAAAGCCTGGATGCGCCGCTGCCGGCGTTCACCCGGGTCGTGCTCGGGGTCGGGTTGTTCGTGCGCGACTGGTGGATCGTGTTGCTGGTGGTGCCGGCGCTGCTGTTGCTGTGGTTCGACCGCAAGCGTCGCGATCCGGTGTTCCGCGAGGCGCTCGATGGCTGGCTGCTGCGGCGCAGGTTCTTCGGCGGGCTGGTGGCGAAGATCGAGACGGCGCGGTTGTCGCGCACCCTGGGCACGCTGGTGAAAAACGGTGTGCCGTTGATGGCCGCGCTGGGCATCGCGCAGAAGGTGATGGACAACCGGGTGCTGGCCGCCGATGTCGCCGCGGCTGCCGAGGAGGTCAAGAACGGCGTGGCCTTGTCGACCGCGTTGGCGCGCGGCAAGCGCTTCCCGCGGCTGGCGCTGCAGATGATCCAGGTCGGCGAGGAGTCCGGCGCGCTGGACACGATGCTGGTCAAGACCGCGGAGACCTTCGAGCACCAGACCGCGCTGGCGCTGGACCGCATGCTGGCGGCGCTGGTGCCGATCGTCACCGTGGTGCTGGCCGGCCTGGTCGGGATGGTGGTGATGGCGGTGCTGACGCCGCTGTACGACCTGACCAATTCGATTGGATGAGGGCCAGTGCTTGCGAGCCATCGGCTCGCGCTGGCCCGAATGCCCGGCCACGGATGGCCGGGCCGGACGATCCGGAGCCCGATGGCAGCGCCATGGATGGCTTCGACGAACTCCCAGACATTGCGCGGTATTGATACGACAGGCCCGGCCAGGCCGGCCACCCATTCCACAAAGGACTTCCACAATGCAAAGCAGCCGTTCCCTCTCCCGAAACTTGCGGGCCCGAAACTCCCGCTCGCCGTCCGCCGCCCGACAGGCCGGCATGAGCCTGATCGAGATCATCATCGTGATCGTGCTGATCGGCGCGGTGCTGACCTTCGTCGGCTCGCGCGTACTCGGCGGTGCCGATCGCGCCAAGGCCAACCTGGCCAAGTCGCAGGTGATGACCCTGGCGCAGAAGGTCGAGTCGTTCCAGATGGACACCGGCCGCCTGCCGACCACGTTGAATGAGCTGGTCGTCGAACCCGGCAATGCCGCCGGCTGGCTCGGCCCGTACGCCAAGGCCGCCGAGCTCAGTGATCCCTGGGGCCATCCGGTGGAGTACCGCGCGCCTGGCGAGAGCGGCCCGTTCGATCTGGTCATCCTGGGCAAGGACGGCAAGGTCGGCGGTACCAGCGTCGACAGCGATATCCGCTACGAGTGACGAAGTCGGAACCATGAATGCCCGGAGGCCGGCGTGGTGATGCCTTCCGCAGTCCCGGGTCTGCGGCGGCAGGCCGGCGTCTCGTTGCTGGAGATGCTGCTGGTGGTCGGCCTGATCGCCGCCGCGAGCCTGCTGGCGGTGGCGGCGTTCAGTGGTGGCATGAAGGGAACGCAATTGCGCTCGGCGGCCAAGCAGGTCGCCGCCGAATTGCGCTACACCCGCACCCATGCGATCGCGACCGGGCAGCCGCAGCGTTTCACGATCGATCCGCAGGCCCGCACCTGGCAGGCGCCGAACGGCCACCACGGAACGTTCCCGCCTGAGCTGCAGGTCCGCTTTATCGGTGCGCGCGAAGTGCAGCCCAGCGCCAACGAGGGAGCGGTGATGTTCTTCGCCGACGGCGCGGCGACCGGTGGGCGGGTGAAGCTCAGCCGCGGCGACGCCGGCTGGGACGTCGACGTGGCATGGCTGACCGGGCAGGTCACTCTGCAGCGGACCGGAGCCGGACGCTGATGCACGTGCTTGCCGACCGCATGGATTCGCCGCGTGACTCGCGACATGACTGCCCACCGCCTGTCGGTCTTCGGCCTGCTCGCTCGCAACGGGGCTACACCCTGATCGAGGTGATCGTCGCGTTCGCCCTGCTCGCGGCGGCACTGACACTGTTGCTGGGCACCCTGTCGGGCGCGACCCGGCAGGTGCGCTGGTCCGGCGATGCGGGCCGCGCGGCGCTGCATGCGCAGTCGCTGCTGGACACGGTAGGCATCATCGAGCCGCTGAAGACCGGCGAGCGCCAAGGCGACTTCGATGACGGGCGCTATCGCTGGTCGCTGCGGATCAGCCCCTGGGAGGATCCGGCGCTGGCCAACCGGTTGCGCGAACCCGCGGGTCCGGTCCTGTACGAGCTGGACCTCGACGTGCGCTGGGGCGACGGGGGGCCGCGCGAACACCTGCAACTGCGAAGCCTGCGGTTGGGATCGCCCCATTCGACCGTCGGAGATGCGCCGTGAAGCGTCTGGCGGGCGGGCACCGGCGATCGGCGACTGCGAACCGTTGCGGCGGCATCCTTTGGGCGGGGACGGAGAAGGTTGGCATTCCGGCCACGCAGCACAGCTGCGCGGCGTTCAGCCGCTCTGGCGGCAGTGCCGCCAAAGCGAGCGGCTTCATCCTGGTCGAAGTGCTGCTGGCGACGGTGCTGCTGGCCGCGGGCCTGGCGCTGGCATTTGCCACCTTGTCGGCCGCCAGCCAGACCGCGACCCGCGGCGAGTCGCTGGCCGCGCGCAGCGAACGGGTGCGCGCGGTCGAGGGATTCCTGCGCAAACGGCTGGCGGCCGCGCGGCCGATCGCATTCAGTACCGATCAGAACAACGCGCTGCCGCAACGTTTCCTCGGTGAGCCCGAACGGATGCGGTTCGTCGCCGACCTGCCTGACTACCTCGGTCGCGGCGGCCCGTATTCGCACGATGTCCGGATCCAGCGCAGCAACGGGACGACCCGGATCGAGCTCGTGCTCGACATCGTGTCCGCCGGGGAAACCATTGAAGACCCCCAGCAACACGCCCCCGAACTGCTGGTGGAAGGACTTGCGTCGGCGCGGTTCCGCTATCGCGGGATGGATACCGTGTCCGGCGAGCTGGGGGCATGGCAGGACCGTTGGGAGCCCCCCGACCGGTTGCCGCTGTTGGTGGAGGTGACGTTCACCGACGTGGGCGGCGGCACCTGGCCGACGCTGGTGGTCGCGCTGCCGCAGGCGATGGGCGTCGAACCCGGCCGCGGCGTCGTGGGTGGTTGGCGATGACGGCGCGGACGCGGAGATCGGGTTCCGGCCGCGAACGCGGCGCGGCCTTGCTGTTGGTGCTGTGGCTGATCGTGCTGTTGACGGCGCTGGTCGGCAGCTTCGCGCTGATCGCCCGTGTCGAGCACATGCAGGGGCAGGTGCTGGTGCGCGGACTCGCAGCGGACAGCGCCGCGCGGGCGGGACTGGAGTACGCGATCCACCGCGTAGGAATGATCGATCCCCAACTGCAATGGCAGCCCGACGGCCGGCTGTATGCATGGCAGTACCAGGGCGCGCAGCTGGAGATCCGGATCGTCGACGAGAACGGCAAGGTCGATCTGAACCAGGCCGACGCGACCCTGCTGGGCGAGTTGTTGCGTGTGCTCGGCAGTGACCGGGCCGAGGCCGCGCAACTGGCGGCGGCGATTATCGACTGGCGCGACATCGATTCCCTGACCCAGGCCGCCGGTGGCGCAGAGGACGCCGATTACGCCGCGGCCGGCCGTGTCTACGGGGCCAAGGATGCGGATTTCGAAAGCATCGCCGAGCTGGAGCAGGTGCTGGGTTTCACGCCCGCGTTGTATGCCCGGCTCGCCCCGCACGTGACCGTCTACAGCGGCCTGCCACGCCCTGACCCGGCGTCTGCATCGGCGGCGGTGCTGGATGCGATGGGCATGGACGGGGCGGCAATTGTTGAACAGCGTGGCGTCGACCCGGCGACCGGCAGGCCGGTTGCGATGCCCGGCATCGGCGGATCCGGAGCCAGCCGCAGCGGTACGTATAGTATCGACAGCCTCGCCCGGCTGGCCGATGGCCGACAGTCGCTGTTGCGCGCGGTGGTACGCGCGGACGGCTACGCTGGCCCGGCCACGGCGTACATCGCGTTGCAATGGGAAGAAGGAGTTTCGCCACGATGAGTCAAAGGGGTCCCAGCCTGGGCGAACGCGTCGGCGGTCGCCTGAGTCACCTCGGCGCCCGCCTGCAGCCGGGTGCGGGCGGCTTTGTCTCGTGGTGGGCCCATGCGTTGGCGGCCTGGCTGCCGCACGGCATGCGGCGGACCCTGGGTTTCGGCCGCGGCCGCCTGTTGTTGCAGGTGGATGGCGACGATCTGCAATTGCGCCGCGAGCGCGCGGATGAAGTGCAGGATCTTGCCCGGTTGCCGCTGGCGGGACTGGTCGGGGAGTCGCTTGCCGGGGAGACCGCACGGTCGGACGATCCGCTGGCTCCTGTGCTGGCCACGGGGCTGGAGGATCTGCCGCGCTGGCTGCTGCTGCCGGCCGCCAGCGGCTTGCGTCGCCGCATGGGTTTGCCCGCTGCCGCCGCCGAACGCCTGCGCGATGTGGTCGGCTTCGAGATCGACCGGCAGACGCCCTTCGCGGCCGACGCGGTCGCGTTCGATGCGCGGGTGCTGGGGCGTCGCGAGAGCGACGGCCAGCTCGACGTCGAACTGGTCGCGGTGCCGCGCCAGGTGCTGGATCCGCAACTGGCCGCGCTGGGGCCGCTGGCGTCCGGGTTGGCGGGGATCGACGTCGCTGCGGCCGATGGCACGGCGCTGGGCGTCAACCTGCTGCCGCCTTCGCAACGACGCCGCCAGCGCGATCCCGCGACGGTCTGGAATATCGCCCTGGCGCTGGTGGCCGTAGCTGCAGTCGCAGCGCTGTTGTGGCAGTTGCTCGACAACCGGCGCGCCGCCGCGGCCACGCTGGAGCAGGCCATCGCCGCCCAGGCCGATGCGGGTCGACGTGCGGCCGCGCAACGCCAGCAACTGACCCGGCTGGTCGAGGGCCAGGCGTTCCTCGATCGCAAACGTGCCCAGCGGCCGCCCACGGTCGAGGTCATCGATGAGCTGACCCGCCGCCTGCCCGATCACACGTACCTGGAAAAATTGTCGATTACCGATGACCAGCTCATGCTGATCGGCCTGAGCAGCAAGGCGGCGGCCCTGATCGGCCAACTGCAGGGGGCAAGCCAATGGCGCTCGCCCGCGCTGGCAGGCGCCCTGCAACCCGATCCCGACAGCGGCCGCGACCGTTTCACCCTGACGGCCAACCTCGCGGTCACTGCCGCGGCCAATCAGCCGGCGGCCAACCCGCCGGCTGCCACGGAGACGACCGATGCGCTTGCCCCGCCGGCCCGCTGACGCCGCGCAGTACCGGGACCGCTGGCTCGCACTGGGGCTGTTGCTGGTCGTGCTGGGCCTCGCCTACGCCGTGCTGATCCATCCGTGGTGGACGGTGCCGATGCGGGAGGCGGGCGACCGCATCGCATCGCTGCAGGAGCGCGAGCTGCGCCTGCGCACGCAGTTGCAGCAGGCGCCGCAGGTGGCCGAGCGCTTGCAGCAGGTGCGTGCGCTGCAGGACCAGCGCCCGGGCTTCCTGCCCGAGGACAATCCCGAACTGGCGATTGCCAGCCTGATCCAGCGCCTGGAAACCGTGGTCGCCGAAGCCAGTCCGGGCAACCGCAGCTGCGCGATCGCCAACCGCTCGCCGCTCGAGCCTGACAACCGCGAGGCCTATGCCCGCGTGGTGGTCCAGGTGCGCCTGCGTTGCGGTACCCCGGAAACGGGTCGGGTGCTGTACCTGCTGGAAAGCGGCTCGCCGCGATTGTTCGTGGACAACCTCAACCTGCTGACCCAGCGCAGCTACCTCGGTCGCGGCGAATCGGCCGGCAGCGGGGGGTTGGATGTGTCCTTCGATCTGTACGGGTATCTGATTCCCTCTGGCCAGCCGCCGCCGACGGAGGTGCCTCGTGCGCGTTGATGACGTCGGCCCGCGCACCTGGTTGCTCGCCGGCCTGGCCGCGTGGGCAGTACTGGGCTGGTTGCTGGCGTTGGCAGGCATGGGCAGCCGACTTGGTTCGCCAGCCGTCGATCCCGCCTTGCTGGCCGCATTGCCCTCGCCGGGCGCGACACCGACGGTGGTGCTCGGTCCCGCGGAGCAGTACGCGGAGATTGCCGCACGTCCGCTGTTTGCGGCCGATCGTCGCCCGCACCCGTTTTTTCTGGAAGGTGGCACTGGTGAGGCGCAGACCGAGGGATTCGACTACGTCCTGACCAGCGTGCTGATCGCTCCCGGCCTGAAGTTGGCGATCATCCAGCCGCCGGGTGGAAGCGAGTCCCTGCGGGTCAAGCTGAACCAGCCGGTCGATCCGCAGTCCGCCTGGCGCCTGGTCGAGCTGGATGCGCGCAGCGCGGTCTTCGAAGGGCCGGAGGGGCGGCGGACACTGCCGTTGCGGGTGTTCGAAGGAGTGGGCCGCGAATCGTCGGGTGGTGCCCCGGGAGAAGTCCGGACGGCGGCCCCGGCAGCCAATGGCAATGTGAACCCCGCTCCGGTCGCGCCCCGTCCGCCTGCAGAAGGGGATGCAACCAAACCGGCGGCATCTCCGGCAACACCACCCGTAACCGATGCCGCAGCAGCGACGCCGGCGACAGAACGCGAGCAGATGGACGCGATCCGCCAGCGCATCGAAGCGCGCCGCGCCCAGTTGCGTGATCAATCCTCGCCGCCCCCATCACCGCCACCACCGGCCAACGGCCGATAGAGTCCGGAATGAAGCCATCCTCCCTCGATCGCCCCCATCCATCGCGTCGCCATGTGCCCGGGGCAAACCGGGTGTTGCTTGTCGCGCGCCATCTCATCGTGGGCCTGGCCGTGGCGGCTCTGGTCGCGTGCGCCAGCACGCCGGTCGCCAGCGTGCAGCGCAAGGGATCACTGCACCCGCCGGGTTCGGCCGGAGTGCAGATCCGCACCGACGGCACCGCGGCGCTCAATACGCCCGATGGTGTGGATACGCAGGCCTTGCCGATCGAGGACGCCGGCCCCCAGCCGCAGGTCCGTCGCGGCACCGGGCAGTTCATCAACCGCCAGGCCGCCGCCGCGCCGCCGCCGGGGTTTGGCGCGACCACCGGCGAGGCCACGTTCAATTTCGAGGGCGAATCCCTGCAGGCCGTGGTCAAGGCGATCCTGGGCGACATGCTGGGGCAGAACTACGTGATCGCGCCGGGCGTGCAGGGCACGGTGACCCTGGCCACGCCCAAGCCGGTCAGCCCGGCCGAGGCGATTAGCCTGCTGGACCAGGTGCTGGGCTGGAACAACGCGCGCATGACCTACAGCGGCGGGCGCTACACCATCGTGCCGGCCGACCAGGCGCTGTCGGGCAGCGTTGCGCCTCGTACCGGCAGCGCCGCCAATGCGCGCGGCTTCGAGGTGCGCACGGTGCCGCTGCGCTACATCTCGGCCGAGGAGATGAAGAAGATCCTCGAACCCTACGCGCGGCCCAACGCGATCGTCGGCACCGACAGCGCGCGCAACGTGATCAGTGTCGGCGGCACCCGCGCGGAGTTGCAGAACTACCTGCGCACCATCGAGATCTTCGACGTCGACTGGCTGTCGGGTATGTCGGTCGGGGTGTATCCGCTGCAGTCGGGCAAGGCTCCGCAGGTGGTGGCCGATCTGGAGAAGGTGTTCGGCGAGCAGAGCAAGTCGCCGGTGGCGGGCATGTTCCGTTTCATGCCGCTGGAAGGTGCCAACGCGGTGATGGTGATCACTTCCCAGCCGGATTACCTCGGCGACATCCAGCAGTGGCTGGATCGCATCGACAGCGCCGGCGGCTCGGTGCAGCTGTTTTCCTACCCGCTCAAGTACATCAAGGCGCGCGACCTGGCCGACCGGCTGGCGGAAGTGTTCGGCGGCTCGGGCAGCAGCGCCGGCAACGCGGACCGCGGCGCACCCAGCCTGATGCCGGGCCTGGAGTCGGCCGAGATCACCTCTGGCGATTCCGGCTCCAGCATGGGCTTCGGCAGCCAGGGGGAAAGCGGTCAGGGGGAAGGCGAACTGTCGCTGGGCGCAAAACAGAGCGGCAATGCCAGCGTCAGCCTGGAAGTCGAGGGCGACAAGGTCGGCGTGTCGGCGGTGGAGGAGACCAACGCGTTGCTGGTGCGTTCAAGCCCGCAGGCCTGGAAATCGATCAAGGACGTGATCGTCCAGCTCGACGTGATGCCGATGCAGGTCCACATCGAGGCCCAGGTGGTCGAGGTGCAACTGGGCGGCGAGCTGGAGTACGGCGTCAACTGGTTCTTCGAGAACGCGGTCACCGACAACGGCCTGCCTGAATCATTTCGCCGCGAGACCTGGAGCTCGCTGTCGGGCAGCGTCGGCGAGGCGGTCGGCAACCCCGGCGGCTTGGCCTGGACCTTCCTGGGCCGCAACGCCGCCGCGGTGATCAAGGCGCTCGATTCGGTCACCGACGTCAACATGCTGCAGACCCCGTCGGTGGTGGTGCGCAACAATGCCGAGGCGACCTTCAATGTAGGCAGCCGGATCCCGGTTTCCTCGGTGACGGTCAACCCCGGCCTGGGCAACGACACCAGCTACAGCCAGGTGCAGTACCTGGACACCGGCGTGATCCTCAAGGTGCGCCCGCGGGTGAGCAAGGACGGCATGGTGTTCCTGGAAATCGTGCAGGAGGTC
>DATJBR010000126.1:0-3135 GCA_035515255.1 Lysobacter sp.
CCGTGGACGAAGATCACCAGTCCCTGCGGGGATGGCGGGGACACCAGGTCGCCGTCGAGCACCACGCCTGCCGCCGGGATATGCACCGGATGGATCGACGTCGCCGCCGCGTCGCCGGAAGCCGGTCCGGCCAGCAGATCGATCACTTGCGCATCGGTGACACCGGTGAAATCCAGGTAGTGCCGGCCGACGGCAATGAACGGCCTGGGCTGCGCCAGACAGACCACGTCGTCGGCCAGCGGGGCGACCTGAGCCAAGCTGTCGGCCGCCGCCACCGGCACCGCGCAGACCAGCCATTTGGGGGCTTGAGCTCGCACTGACTTGAGCGCCGCCATCATCGTCGCTCCGGTTGCCAGGCCATCGTCGAGCACGATGACGGTCCGCCCCGCGAGGTCGAGCGGAGGCTGCCTCGGGCGGTAATGGGCGCGGCGCTCGCGGATCAGCGCCAGTTGATGCTGCGCCTCGCGCTGAAAATACGCCTCGTCGGCTCCCACCCATCCCGCATGATCACCGAGTGTCACCCGGCCCTGTTCATCCACCGCTCCGATCGCAAACTCCGGATTACCCGGCGCGCCGAGCTTGCGCACCAGCACGACATCAAGCTCACCGTGCAAGGCATCGGCGATGATCTTCGCCATCGGCACCGCGCCACGCGGAATCGCCAGCACCACGGGGTGCGCATCCCTGTACCGGACCAGTGCCGCAGCCAGTTGCCGGGCAGCCTCGTCGCGATCGCGGAACGGCAGGGAAACCATGGGACCGACTCCGTGGCAGCTTCGCCGCGACGGCCGCGGCCGACAGCTTGCCCGGTACCTACAATGGCGCGTCGCGGGTCACGTTTGTTGACCTGCCTCAAGATACCGGCGATACGCCACGTTCGATGCACAGCCACAGGTGTGGTCATCGTGATCGGGATGCACGTGATCCTTCGCCACTCCTCATCACTGGCCGAGATCCGCGGCAGCGGGGCCATGGCATGCAGATCTTCCGACGGAGAGCTGGTTGAGCGGGCGCATTGTGCGTCGACCCCATGCGCCCTGGAGCGGGATCAGTGCCCAACCCGCCGTTACGTTGATCCTGGTCAATATCCTGCGTGTTGGCTGGAGGGGTAATACCTCCCCTATGTCTTTTGGAGGAGCCAGCCATGAACGACAAAGAGCTACGCCAGAATGTGATCGACGAACTCGACTTCGAGCCCAGCATCAGCGCTGCCGATATCGGCGTGATCGCGGAACATGGCGTCGTGACTTTGACGGGGCACGTCCCGAACTACGCCCAGAAGATGGCGGCGGAGCGCGCCGTCTGGCGGGTCAAAGGTGTCAAGGCCATTGCCCAGGAAATCCAGGTGCGCTTGTCCAGCGACAAGAAGCATGACGATGACGAGATCGCGCAACGCGCGCTCAACATCCTTGCCTGGGATGTGGTGGTTCCCCGGGACTCGGTCCATGTGAAGGTGCAGAACGGCTGGGTGACACTGACCGGCCAGGTGGATTGGAACTACCAGCGCGAGGCGGCGGTGGCCAGTGTCCGCAAACTCGCCGGGGTCGCCGGGGTCATCAACGACATGACGCTGAAGCCCTCCGTCCAGGCCGGGGATGTCAAGCAGCGCATCACCGATGCCCTCAAGCGCCACGCCGAAGTCGAGGCCAGCCATATCCAGATCAGCGTACGTGATGGTGGTGCAGTCGATATCGAGGGTGGCGTAGACAACTGGGATGAACGGCAGGCCGTGGTACGTGCGGCATGGTCTGCTCCCGGTGTGCTGACGGTCAATGAGCACCTGAAGATCGGTTGAATGGCTCGATTGACCGTCGGAATGGATCCCGACGTAGCGGGATCTGTTTTTGCCAAATGTACGTGGACAGCGCGGTGACGATTGCTGGACGAGGTGATGGACAACCGAGCCGGCGATCGCTTCGTACATCCGTCTGCGCAGCGTGCGCAGCCGCATCACATGCGTCCAACACATCGGAGCTCAGGATTGATCCGGCCCGACCACATGCCAACGGGTTCCACCCGCCATCAGCCCACCAGGAGGCTCGCCATGGCAGCTCACACTCTGATTGCCTACTACTCCCTGAGTGGTCACACCCGAAAGCTGGCCAATGAGATTCGCGGCGCCATTGGCGCCGAGCTGGAAGAGATTGTCGAACCCAAACCACGGCACGGTTTCAGCGGGGTTGCGCGGGCCCTGTTCGATGCGATCACCCGGCGCACGCCGCCGATCCTGCCCCCCAGCCACGACCCGGCCAACTACGATCTGTTGGTGATCGGTGGCCCGGTGTGGGCCGGCCGCATGGCTGCGCCCGTACGCGCCTATGCCCAGAGTTATGGGGCCCGCGTGCCGCATGTGGCATTTTTCTGCACGGAGGGCGGTCGCGGCGCTGATTCAGCGTTTTCCGACCTCGAAAACCTGTGCCGGAAGTCGCCCGATGCCACCCTGGTGGTCGATGCCGCCCATCTGCCCGTCGTGGAGCATGCCGTGGCGTTGAGCAGCTTCACCTCGAGGCTTGGCGCGAACCTGCATTGACCAGCGCCGCGGTCCCGACGAATCGCCAGTCTGCACGGGAAAACGCGTGAGCCCGCTGCCCTGCCCGTCCTGTGTATGCAGGCGAGTGCGTTGACCCGGGTTATTGGCCAAGGCTCGCGGACCGGATATCTCCATGCAGGCGATCGGTGCTACGGCGGATTCATCCCGTCCTCACGTCCTTGTCGTGGACGACGATGCCGAGATCGCGGCCCTGCTCTGCCGGTACCTGGCTGGGCACGGTTGCCGGGTCGGTACCGTGGCCAACGGCGCGCAACTGCGTGCATCCCTGGGCGGGCCGCCGATCGACCTCATCCTGCTGGACCTGGGCCTGCCCGATGAGGACGGCCTGCTCTTGCTGCGCCACCTGCAGCAACACTGGGACGGACCGGTGATCGTGGTCAGCGGCCGTGGCGAATCGGTCGAACGCGTGGTCGGGCTCGAGCTCGGTGCGGACGACTACATCACCAAACCCTTCGACCTGCGCGAACTGCTGGCGCGTATCCGCTCGGTGCTGCGACGCACACGACTGGCGCCGGGGCACGCAGTCGATGCGTCCAACGGCGGCTTCACGTTCGACGGTCTACAGCTGGAGTTGTCGTCACGTC
>DATJBR010000127.1:0-5820 GCA_035515255.1 Lysobacter sp.
CAACGACGACGCGGGGGCCAGGGACATCCCGATGCAACCGGCATCGCTGGATATCTGGGACAAGAAGTACCGGCTGGTCACCAAGGACGGCGTGCCGGTCGATGCCGACATCGACGCGACCTACCGCCGCGTGGCGAAGGCACTGGCCGACTCGGAGCCGACCCCCGAGCTGCGCCAGTACTGGAACGAGCGTTTCGCCTGGGCGCTGCGCCGCGGTGCCATTCCCGCCGGCCGCATCACCTCCAACGCCGGCGCGCTGGAGCACAAACCCGCGACCAGCACGATCAACTGCACCGTGTCGGGCACCATCGAGGACTCGATGGACGGCATCCTGGAGAAGGTCCACGAAGCCGGTCTGACCCTGAAGGCCGGCTGCGGTATCGGCTACGAGTTCAGCACCCTGCGACCGCGCGGCGCGTTCGTCGCCGGCGCCGGCGCGTACACCTCCGGGCCGATGTCCTTCATGGATATCTACGACAAGATGTGCTTCACCGTGTCGTCTGCCGGTGGCCGCCGCGGCGCGCAGATGGGCACCTTCGACGTGTCGCATCCGGACGTGAAGGACTTCATCCGCGCCAAGCGCGAGGACGGCCGGCTGCGCCAGTTCAACCTGTCGCTGCTGATCACCGACGGCTTCATGGAAGCGGTGGCCGACGACGGCGACTGGTCGCTGGTGTTCCCGGTCAACCGCAAGGAAAAGAACGACGTCGACTTCGACGATCCGGCGCAGGTGGTCTGGCGCGACTGGCCGACCCACCGCAACTACATCGTGCGCGACGACGGTCTGGTCGCCTGCAAGGTCTACGGCCACATCCGGGCCCGCCACCTGTGGGACATGATCATGGTCTCCACCTACGACTACGCCGAGCCGGGCTTCATCCTGATCGACCGCGTCAACGAGATGAACAACAACTGGTGGTGCGAGAACATCCGCGCGACCAATCCCTGTGGCGAGCAGCCACTTCCCGCCTACGGCGCCTGCCTGCTGGGTTCGGTCAACCTGACCAAGTTCGTGCGCAACGCGTTCACCGACCAGGCCGCGTTCGACTGGGACGAGTACAAGGAAGTCGTGCGCGTGTTCACCCGCATGCTCGACAACGTGGTGGAGATCAACGGCCTGCCGCTGGAAAAACAGCGCCAGGAAATCCTGCGCAAGCGGCGCCACGGCATGGGGTTCCTCGGCCTGGGTTCGACCGTGACCATGCTGAAAATGAAGTACGGCTCGGCCGAGTCCTGCGAGTTCACCGAGCGCGTCGCGCGCGAGATGGCCGTCGCCGGCTGGGAGATGGGCCTGGAACTGGCGAAGGAGAAGGGCCCCGCGCCGATCATGGACGAGACCTTCAAGGTCGACGCCGAGATGCTGCGCAAGCGCCCGGAAATGGTCGCCGACGGCTGGAAGATCGGCCAGGACGTGACCGGCAAGGTGCTGCACGCGAAGTACTCGCGTTACATGCAGCGCGTGGCCACGGTCGCGCCCGAGCTGGTCGCCGAGCTGGCCGAAGTCGGTGCCCGCTTCACCCACCACAGTTCGATCGCGCCGACCGGCACCATCTCGCTGTCGCTGGCCAACAATGCCTCCAACGGCATCGAACCGTCGTTCGCGCACCATTACAGCCGCAACGTGATCCGCGAGGGCAAGAAGTCGAAGGAGAAGGTCGACGTGTTCTCGTTCGAGCTGCTCGCCTACCGCGTGCTGGTGAACCCGGGCGCGATGCCGTTCTCCGAGGAGGCCGCGACCCGCCTGCCGGACTACTTCATCGCCGCCGATGAGGTCAGCCCGAAGCAGCACGTCGACGTCCAGGCCGCCGCGCAGAAGTGGGTCGACAGCTCGATCTCCAAGACCGCCAACGTCCCCACCGACTACCCGTACGAGGACTTCAAGGACATCTACACCTACGCCCACGCGCAGGGCCTGAAGGGCTGCACCACGTTCCGCTTCAACCCGGCCGCCTTCCAGGGCGTGCTGGTGAAGGAAGCCGACCTGGAAAGCACCACCTACCGGTTCGAGCTGGAAGACGGCAGCGTGGTGGAGGCCAAGGGCAACCAGGAGATCGAATACGACGGTGAAATGCACACCGCCGCCAACCTGTTCGATGCCTTGAAAGAGGGGTATTACGGCAAGTTCTGAACGCCGCGGATTTCATCGCGTATTGCGCGCGTCTCGTGTATAGGATCGGCGGGCAACAAGGGGTTTCACCGTGTTGCCAACCAGCCAACAAGACGCCCGTCAGGAGGGCACATGAGCAACGGTAATGGAGTGACGGCAATCCTCTCGCAGGCAGCCGACAGCGTCACCGAAACCGCCGGCAATATCGGCACTGCGATGGTGTCCACCGCGGAGGAAGCCGCAGCCAAGGTGCGTACCAGTGCCACCCGTGCCCGCAAGGCCGCCACCACCACCGTCGGCACCGCGAGGAAGAAGCTGGCCAAGGCCAGCAAAGAGGTAAGGAAGACGGTGGCGAAAACCACCGCCAACGCGAAGAAGACGATCGAAAAAGCCGGTTCCGACGCACGCCGGAAGTTGGAGAAAGTCAGCGCCGAGGCGAAGAAGGAAGCGGCGAGCCTGAAGCGCAGGACCGAGGCCCGGAAGGCGGCGGCCGGCAAGCAGGTGAGCAAGGCCACCAAGACCGTCGCAAAGAAGGTGGCGGTCGAGAAAACCGCAGTGAAGAAAGCGGTGGCGAAGGTCGCCAAGAAAGTCGCCGCGAAGAAGGCTGCGGTGAAAAAGGCCACCGTGAAAAAGGCCGTGGTCAAGAAGGCGGCGGCAAAGAAGGTCGCGACAAAGAAGGTTGCCGTCACCAAGGCCGCGGCGAAGAAGGCCGTGGTCAAAAAAGCGGCAGTGAAGAAAACCGTCGCCAAGGCACCGGCAAAGAAGCTCGCTTCCCCAGCCAAGGCAGCAAGCAAGACCGCAAGCAAAACCACCGTCAGGACCGCAGCAAGCACGACCCGCGCGAAGAAAAAATAAGGCCGTACCTCCCCTCTCCGACGCCGCCGGATGCGTCCGTCGGCAGAGGGGTCCGGTGGCGGCGTTCCAGTCAAGAACCACCGCATCAGGAGTCTGGCCGATGGCCATGAAGATCGAACAGAAAATCAAGGGTTACAGCGTCGTCAGTGCCGAAGACAGGGCGCGCGAGGTCACGAGGGCCGCCGATGCCGCGCACGAAGCCGCCGAGGCCGCCCGGTCCGGCGACAACGTCATCCAGATGCACGAGAAGATCGAGCGTCCCGAGACGCTGGTCGGCTCCACCTACAAGCTCAAGACCCCGCTGTTCGAACACGCGTTGTACGTGACGATCAACGACATCGTCCTCAACGCCGGCAGCGAGCACGAGCAGCGCCGCCCGTTCGAGATCTTCATCAACTCCAAGAACATGGACCACTTCCAGTGGATCGTGGCGCTGACCCGCATCATGTCCGCCGTGTTCCGCAAGGGCGGCGACGTGACCTTCCTGGTCGACGAGATGAAGGCCGTGTTCGACCCAAAGGGCGGCTACTTCAAGGCCGGCGGCGTCTACATGCCCTCGCTGGTGGCCGAGCTGGGCAGCATCGTCGAGGAGCACCTCAAGTCGATCGGTCTGTTGCACGACCCGGAAATGAGCGACGCCCAGCGCGCGCTGATCGCCGAGAAACGCGCCGCCTATGCGGCCCGCGAGTCAAAAAAAAACCCTGAAATAAGCCAGCCGACTCCATCTGTCGCCACCGATGACGTCGCCCCGCGCGACGTCCACAGCGGCCACCTGTTTCCCGAACCCAAGATCGCCGACACCCCGCGCCGCGAGGATGTCGAAGTCACCGGCGACGGCGGCGTCGCGTTTCCGCCGTCCGCCTCGATGTGCCACAAGTGCAGCACCAAGGCGATCGTGATCATGGACGGCTGCGCGACCTGCCTGAATTGCGGCTACAGCAAGTGTGGGTGAGGGCGGCCTGAGCAGCCGGAGATGGTCGAGGGTGTCTGTGGAAACGTGAAGCGATCCGCTTCCGCGTGATCCGAAGAATGACGTTCCTTGAACGGACTCTCCGACGCCTTGTTTCACGGGGCCTTGGTGCCACCGGTGCCAGCATGCCCTGACGCGTGATCCGCGCGGTGTCGGGGTAGGGAAGCATGAAGCATCGGCGTCGCCGGTCTGCCTGGAGGTTGGGTTTCCTGCGCAAGCAGGGGCGGGGCCTGCAGCAGGGCGCGAAACCGGTGGCCGATGAAATGCCGTTGCGGGCACCGCTGTACGGCACCGAGCGGATGGAGCGGCATGGGCGGCATCTGGCGGGCCATCACGAGGTCAGCATGCGGCCGCACGCGGACTTGCTGCTGGAGCGGCTCAGCGACAACCAGCGGGTGCTGGACCGGGCGTGCACGACGCTCACCGAGGCGGCGCAGGCGAACCGGCGGTTGACGCCGGCGGGCGACTGGCTGCTCGACAACATCTACCTGATCCAGGAGCAGATCGCGATCGCGCGGCGGCATCTGCCGCGGGGTTACAGCCGGGAGCTGCCACGCCTGATCAACGGCGCCTCGGCGGGCCTGCCGCGGGTCTACGACATTGCGCTGAACGCGATTTCGCACGGCGACGGGCGCATCGATGCCGAAAGCCTCGGCCGTTTTGTGGCGGCCTACCAGACCGTCAGGCCACTGCGGCTGGGCGAGTTGTGGGCGATCCCGATCATGCTGCGGCTGGCGCTGATCGAGAACCTGCGCCGGGTCAGCGTCGGCATCGTCGCCGACCGCGAGGACTGCGACCTGGCGGACGCGTGGGCGGACCGCCTGACCGAAGTGGCCGAGTCGAACCCGAAGGACCTGGTGCTGGTGATCGCCGACATGGCGCGCTCGAACCCGCCGGTGGCGACCTCGTTCGTGGCCGAACTGGCGCGGCGGCTGCAGGGCCAGAGTTCCGCGCTCGCACTGCCGCTGACCTGGGTGGAGCAATGGCTGGCCGAGAGTGACCGCACCATCGAGCAGATGGTGCAGGTGGAGGGCCAGCGCCAGGCCGCCGACCAGGTCTCGGTAAGCAACAGCATCGGCAGCCTGCGGTTCCTGTCGATGATGGACTGGCAGGAATTCGTCGAGTCCAGCAGCGTGGTGGAAGCGTGCCTGCGCGAGGACCCCAACGGCACTTATCCGTTGATGGATTTCGCCACCCGCGACCGCTACCGCCACGTTACCGAGGAGATCGCCCGGCGCGGCCGTCTGCAGGAGCTCGCGGTGGCGCAGAAGGCGCTGGAACTGGCGCAGGCCGCCGCGGTGATGCACGGCGCGGACGACATCCGCGCCCACGTCGGCTACTACCTGGTCGATGACGGCCGCGGTTCGCTGGAGCACGCGCTGTCCGCGCGCCCCACGGTGGATGCCTCGGTGCGCAGGACCGCACGCCGGGTGCCGCTGCTGGCGTACACGGTGCCGATGGCGCTGATCGTGGTGTTCTTCACCCAGGGGCTGGTGGTGGAGGCGGAGAAGTTCGCCTCAAGCAACGGCCTGCTGTGGCTGGTCGGCGTGCTGGGGGTGATTGCCTTCAGCGAGCTCGGCGTGGCCTGCGTGAACTGGGGCGCGACCTTGCTGGCGACACCGCGGACGTTGCCGCGCATGGACTACGACGAGGGCATCCCGGCCTCGGCGCGCACGGTGGTGGCGGTGCCGACGATGTTCGGCAGCGTCGCGACGGTGCAGGCGTTGGCGGAGGCGCTGGAGGTGCGCTTCCTCGCCAATCGCGACCGCCACCTGCACTTCATCCTGCTGAGCGATTTCTTCGACGCGCCACAGGAGGTGCTGCCACAGGACGAGGCGCTGCTGGCGGCGGCGCGGCACGAGATCGAGGCGCTCAACGAGCGCTACGC
>DATJBR010000128.1:0-7166 GCA_035515255.1 Lysobacter sp.
GGCGCCGATCGAGCACGGTGTCGAGCCGGTGTTCGATGGCCGAGCGCATCAGCAGCGGGTGTTGCGAGTGGTACACGCACAGGTGGATGCGCATGCCGTCGGGCGCACCGAGTTGGAACAGCGCCAGTGCGGTGTCGAACAGCGGATTGATGTTGGCCATGCGGATCAGGCCGAAGCTGACGCGTTTGCTGCTGTGCGGGTCGATCACATGGTTCTGCGGATCGGCATGCAGGCATCGCGCGGCATCAAGCAAGAGCGCGGCCCATTCGCGGCGTCGTTCGTTCTTGTCGCGGGTGGCGACGGCGACTGGCAGCAACTCGGCGATGCGGCGCACGCCGGCCTTGGCCAGCCGTTCGTAACGTGCCTTGGCAAAGGTGTCGTGCGCCTGTTTGAACGCGGATACGTCGGTGCAATCGGCATGGCTCTGCTTGAACTCGTCGATCCACAAACAGGCGATGCGCGGGATTTCCGATGGCCGTTCGCCACGGTTGCGCTGCCAGTGCGAGCGGCCGTCGCGGTAGGCCTCGTACAGGCCCTGCACCAGCGCGGGCGGCAAGGTGGCCGAGGACAGCAGCACGCGCGACCCGAGCAGGCCGGCCCAGTGCACCAACCGGGTCAATGCGGGCAAATCGGCGAGGTCGAAATCATCCGGCTCGTCCAGTACCAGGTCGCCGGTCATCAGGCGCAGCATGGGGGCGATCTGGCGGCCGCCGCGCAGGCTTTCGGTCGCCGGGGTGAGGTGGTCCACGGTGCATACCAGCACGGGCGCGGCAATCAGGCGGCGTGCACGGGCATCGCCGGTGAGCCGTTGCAGCAGTGGGTGGCGGTCGTCGCCTTCGTACAGCACATGGCTGTCTTCTTCGAGCAGCGCCTGGCGCGATGCGGAGCCACTGGCCTCGGCTTGCGCCTCGTAGTGCTCGAACAGCGCACGGCTGGCGGCGCCGCCGACAAGGATGGCCAACTCGTCATCGCCGAGGGTGAGGTCGCGCTGGAAGCTGCGGCCGGTCTGCTGCGTGAGCGTGCGCAGGCCGATGGCAAACGCACAGCGCATGCCGTGTGCGGGGTCGGCCAGTGCGTTCATGATGCGGGCGTTGCCCAGCGTCTTGCCGCAGCCGGTGGAAGCCATGTTGACGATGAAGGCGCCATGCTCGGCGGTGCGTTCGCGTACGGATCGGGCCAGGTCGGCCGCCTTGTCCTGCCATCGGAACGCGTCATGGTGGCTGCGCTTGGCCAGGCCGCGATGCCGTTTCAGGGTCGGCAGACTGCGCGTCAGTGCCGGCAGGGCATGCATCACCCGACTGGCGTTGGCCTGCACGCCCAGTAAGTGTTCCTCCAGGGTCTGGTTGGGCCGTACTTTGCCGTCGCAGCGGGCGGTGTTGGCTTTCAGTTTGCTGCCTGGTTGCTGCAAATAGGCCCTCCGCTCCGGCACCGGCAGCCATGTGGCGGAGCCGTCGCTTGCGGGATGTCGCTGGAAGGTCAGGCTGGAGTAGTAGTGGTCGGCCAGCATCAGGCACAGCCGCGAAATGTGCATGACGAAGGGGTCGTGCAGCCATGGCTCGCCTGTAGACGTGGGCGACAGGGCCGACAAGGTCTGTGCCTGGCGCGCGGCCTGTTTGCGCCATGCGGCATTCGTCACCGGCAGGCCGTGCGGAAAGTGCCAATACGAAGCGATGTCGGCTTTTCTGCGGTCGCGTGGAGGCTCGTTCCAGTCGGCATCGACACGTTCCAGCAGGGCGTGCAGGTCGTCAGCGTTGGGCAGCGGAGCTTTCGCGCCGTAGGGAAAAAACGGGTCGCGTGGACTGTCAGTGTCCTCGTCCGTCGCTACGCTTGCGGGTGGGCGGGAGACCCGCAATGCCGGCAGGCGATGATGAGTCAGCACGAGCCAAGCCACTGCGCGGGCCAAGGGCGGCAAGGTGGTGAACGGCGGATCGAGTCGGGTGCGCGAGCCGAGCGGCATGCCGTCGCATTGCAGGCGCTCGGCGGCGAGCCATTCCGCCAGCCACGCATCCATGTCCTGCCGTTCGGTGGCGTCGATCAATCGTTGCAGCCAATTCGCATCGTCGTCATTTCCGACAAAGGCCTGAAACAGACGCACTGATACCCATTCGTGCCGATAGTGTGTCTTGGGAAAGGAAGGGCCGAACTGGCCGCGTGAAGCGATATCCAGCATCGATTGGAATGCGGCGGTCGCCTTGCCCAGATCGTGCAGCAACGCGGCCAGCGCCGTGAGGGCCTTCATGCAGGGAAGGTGATGCCAGGTGTTTTCGTCCGCCGCACGCAGCACGTTTCGACTGGTGGAGTTGGTCGGCACCGCACCTTCGGCATTGAACCGATTCGCATTGCCAACGATCCAGAGCAATTCACTGTGATCGCGGCCACGGATCCAGTGGCAGGCGACGGCGGAGTTCTTGCGGGCGGTCTTGCGCAGCAGCATGCGCAAGGTGTCGAGGCCGGCCTGGGTAATCGGGGTCTGCCAGGTGCGGTCGCCGCGGCGCTCGGCGAACTGGTCGAGGACGCGGCGGGTTTCGGTGAGGGCGCGCTTGTCGCATTGGGAGATCAGCAGGATGTTCATCTGGCCAGCGCCGCCGTGTCGAGGGCGACGGCCTTGATGGTGTCGATCATGAAATCCAGCGATTCGCTTCGGGTCAGGGCTTCGATGCAGTTGCGGCGGAACTCCTGTTCTTCATCGCCGCGCATGGCCGAGAGGAAGGCCTGCGGCAGGATGCTGGCGTCCTTGACCAGGTCGGCCACGTCGAACACGAGGCCGCCGCGCCGGGTCTTGCCGTGCAGTACGGCAAGACCGTGCGGCAGGCCCAGAACCCAGGTGCCCGTCGCGCCCAGTCCATAGGCCAGATAGTTGCCGTGGTCGAGGAACCGATTGGCGGGATCGCCACCGCTGCCGCGCTTGGCGCGGGTGAAATCGCCGTAGCCGACGGTGTCGACCGCCAGCTTGAACAGCGCCTTGGTGAGGCGCGCTTCCTCGGTCAACAGATGGGTGTTGTCCTGGACCAGATCGATCTGACGGGAGCTGCGTTGCAGCAACTCTTCCAGCCGACCGCCGTCCACGACAAAGCCCGCCTCGCGCAATGCACGGGTCTGCCATTGCTCGCGGATCCGGGCGGCACGTATGTGCTGGAAGGACTTGGCTGCGGCAAGGCGCAGGTCGTCATCGAACCAGAATCGGACCCAGGCCTGCAGGTATTCGGTGGGCCGGTATTCGCTTTGCGGCGAGAACCACGCCACTTCGATATCGACTTCATTCGCGCTGAACAGGGGCGTGCCGCCACCGCCGCAGAATCCGACCAGCACACCGGCCTTGGCCAGTTCGCGCATCGCCGCCTGCGTGATAGACGTCCCGGTGCCAAGCAATACCGTGGTGGTATTGGCTATGGGGATATTCCAGTACAGCGAGCGCTTGCCTTCGTCGGTGACGTATTCGACGCGACCTCCGTTGACGAGCACACGGCAGTGCTGCAGGTAATAAATATTGGCGCGCTTGGAATGCAGGATCGATTTGAGATCCGACGAGGGAATGTCGTTCATTGCCAATCCTCTTGAACCGTCGCGTTGGTTTCGGGTCGGGATATCCGTACGGGAGGCATTGCGAAAGCCGGTTGTAGCCCGTGCCTGTCTCAGACGCTGAGATGCGTCGGAACGGTGACAGATAGAAACCCCGTGTCGATCGTATCGGGAATGTCGCTGGCGTCGAATTGCACGTCAGGAATAGCGTGGTTTCAACGATCGGGTCGGACGGAAATACCGGGTTTTGTCGTCCTACCCGACGACAAGCAGCCCTCAATTCGCAATCGGCAAACTCAGCGTCTCCTTGACCTCCTCCATCACGATGTAGCTCTTGGAGTCGCGCACGTTCGGCATCGTCAGCAGGGTGTTGCCGAGCAGTTTCCGGTACGACGCCATCTCGGAGATGCGGGCCTTGATCAGGTAATCGAAGTCGCCGGAGACGAGGTGGCACTCCAGCACGTTGGGCAGCCGCAGGGCGGCGTTGCGGAACTCTTCGAAGATGTCGCCGGACTTGTAGGCCAGGCTGATCTCGACGAACACCAGCAGGCCGGCGCCGACCAGTTGCGGGTCGAGGCGGGCGTGGTAGCCGGTGATCACGCCGTCGCGCTCGAGCCGGCGCACGCGCTCGGTGCAGGGGCTGGTGGACAGGCCGACGCGCTCGCCGAGCTCGGTGAAGGAGATGCGTCCTTCCTGCTGCAGCACGCGCAGGATTTTCCGGTCGATTTTATCGAGTTCCCGCGAGTGGGCGGCCATGGGCGTCCTGTGGTTTGCGTGTTTGGCAGTGATTTTGCCTGCATTGAAGGCCAAATACCGGAAACAAGATCGCGCGATCGTTCCTATACTTCCGTCCTTGATGTTCCCGCGGCGCATTCGCGGGGAATCCACCGGATGGCGAGCGTGATGCGGGTACTGGTACTGGGCAGTGGCGTGATCGGCGTGTGCAGCGCGTGGTATCTGGCGCAGGCGGGGTTCGAGGTGACCGTGGTCGACCGCCAGCCGGCGCCCGGGAGGGAAACCAGCTTTGCCAATGCCGGCCAGGTGTCGCCGGGCTATGCCTCGCCGTGGGCCGCGCCGGGGATTCCGCTGAAGGCGGTGAAGTGGCTGTTTTCCCGCCATGCGCCGCTGGCGATCAAGCCGGGTCTGGATCCGAAGCAGTACCTGTGGATGCTGCAGATGCTGCGCAACTGCACCGCCGATCGCTATGCCGTCAACAAGGCGCGGATGGTGCGTCTGTCGGAGTACAGCCGCGATTGCCTGGACGAACTGCGGGCGCAGACCGGGCTGGAGTACGAGGACCGGCAACAGGGCACGGTGCAGCTGTTCCGCACCCAAGCGCAGCTGGATGACGCCGCGAAGGACATCGCGGTGCTGGACCACTACGGCGTGCCGTACGAACTGCTCGACCGTGCCGGCATCGTCCGCGCCGAGCCGGCCCTGGCGGGCGTGGTCGACACGCTGACCGGTGCGTTGCGCCTGCCGCACGATGAAACCGGCGATTGCGAGCTGTTCACCCGTCGGCTGGCCGAGCGTGCGCAGGCGGCGGGGGTCGAGTTCCGCTTCGGTGCCACGGTCGAGCGGCTGGAGCATTCGGGCGGCCGCATCAACGCGGTGAGTATCGACGGCCGGCTCGAACGGGCGGATCACTACGTGCTCGCGCTGGGCAGCTACACACCGCAACTGCTGGAGCCTTTGGGCATCCGCCTGCCGGTGTATCCGCTGAAGGGCTACTCGCTGACGCTGCCGATCACCGACCCGGCGATGGCGCCGACGTCGACGATCCTGGACGAGAGCTACAAGGTCGCGGTCACCCGTTTCGACCAGCGCATCCGGGTCGGCGGCATGGCCGAGGTCTCGGGTTTCGACCTGTCGTTGAACCCGCGCCGCCGGCAGACACTGGAAAAGGTCGTCAACGATCTCTACCCGCACGGCGGCGACCTGACGCGCGCCGAGTTCTGGACCGGCCTGCGTCCGGCTACTCCGGATGGCACGCCGGTGGTCGGCGCGACCGGCTTCGACAACCTGTTCCTCAACACCGGCCACGGCACCCTGGGCTGGACCATGGCCTGCGGTTCGGGACGCTATCTGGCCGACCTGATGGCCGGGCAGACGCCGCAGATCAGCAGCGAAGGTCTGGACATCTCGCGCTACGGCCGCCGTGCCGGCAACCGTCCGGAGGGCCGTGCCTGATGCGCCCGACCCGTGCGTTGATCGATCTGGAAGCGCTGCGCCACAACTACCGCCTGGCGCGCGAACTGGGCGGGCGCAAGGCGCTGGCGGTGGTCAAGGCCGACGCCTACGGTCACGGCGCGGTGCGGTGCGCACGCGCGCTGGAGGCCGAGGCGGATGGCTTCGGAGTGGCCTGCATCGAGGAGGCGCTGGAGTTGCGCGAGGCCGGCATCGGTGCGCCGATCCTGTTGCTGGAAGGATTCTTCGAGGCCGCCGAACTCGAGCTGATCGATGCCCACGACCTGTGGTGCGTGGTGCAGGCGGCCTGGCAGATCGACGCCATCGAGCGCGCGCGTCCGTCGCGTCCGCTGACGGTGTGGCTGAAGCTGGATTCGGGCATGCACCGGCTCGGGCTGGCGGCACCGGAGTACCGCGCCTGTCTGCAACGGCTGCAGGCGATGCCGCAGGTGCGCGAGGTGGTGGCGATGACCCACTTCGCGCGCGCCGACGAACTGGACTGCCCGCGCACCCGCGAGCAGGCGGCGTTGTTCACCCAGACGATCGAAGGGCTCGGCATCGACGGCCGGCCGCTGCCGACCAGCCTGAGCAATTCGCCGGCCTTGCTGGGCTGGCCCGAAGTGCGGGGCGACTGGGCGCGGCCGGGATTGATGTTGTACGGCGCGACGCCGTTCGATGCACCGCATCCGGTGGCCGACCGCCTGCAGCCGGTGATGACGGTCGAGTCGCAGGTGATCGCGGTGAGCGAGCTGCCGATCGGCGAGCCGGTGGGCTACGGAGCCCGCTTCGTCACCGCGCGGCCGACACGGGTCGGTGTGGTGGCGATGGGCTACGCCGACGGCTACCCGCAGTTCGCGCCGAACGGCACGCCGGTGATGATCGACGGCCGGCCCGGGCAGGTGATCGGCCGGGTGTCGATGGACATGCTGACGGTGGATCTCACCGACCATCTCGACGCGGGCTTCGGCAGCCGGATCGAGTTGTGGGGCAGGCAGGTGCGGGCCAGCGATCTGGCGGCGCGGTGCGCAACCAGCGCCTATCGCCTGTTGTGCGGGGTGAAGCGGGTGCCGCGAAGCACGGTCGGCGACTCTGACGCCTGACGCTGCCGGGACTACTCCGCGGCCTGCTGTGGGCCGCAGTCGCTGGCGCGGATGACGGCCTCGATCCGCTCCAGCTCTACCCGGGTCGTGGCCGGATCCTCGGCACGGCCGAACAGCAGCATCGCCTGGGTGTCGCGCAGATGCTGCCGCCAGCGCTCGCAGAGCTGCGGCTCGGGCACTGCTGTACAGGTGTCGCGGACCTTCTCGCAGGCCGCGCCTGCGCCGCGCGCCGGATCGCCATCCACGCCGATGGTGCGCAACGGCGCGCAGCGCTCGGCCGGGGTCGGATCGTCGCTCAGGTAGTCGTCGCGGTTCCAGGTGCGGCAGGCGAACAGCGGCGGGGGTGGCAGCAGCTCGATT
>DATJBR010000129.1:0-9749 GCA_035515255.1 Lysobacter sp.
TGGTCGGCTACGGCGTGACCTCCGACGGCGTCGACATGGTCGCCCCGTCCGGCGAAGGCGCGGTGCGCTGCATGCAGATGGCGCTGGCCGGCTACGGCGACCGCGCCGTCGGCCCGATCGACTACCTCAACACCCACGGCACCTCGACCCCGCTGGGCGATGTGGTCGAGCTGGAGTCGGTGCGCAACGCGTTCGGCGACAAGATCCCGCCGCTGTCGTCGACCAAGGCACTCAGCGGTCACTCGCTCGGGGCGGCCAGCGTGCACGAGGCGATCTACTGCCTGTTGATGATGCGCGAGGGCTTCATGGCCGGCTCCGCCAACATCGACACCCTCGACCCGCGCGTGGAAGGTTTCCCGATCGTGCAGCAGAGCCGCCCCGCGACGCTGGACACGGTGATGTCGAACAGCTTCGGTTTCGGCGGTACCAACGGCAGCCTGGTGTTCGCGCGGGTTTGATCAGGCGCCGCTGTGGGGCTGCAACTGATGATTGATGCAGGCGCGTCGTCCGGAAGGGCGGCGCGCTTTGCTTTGCGGGGGCATGTTGTTTTGGCCCGGGATGGCTTCGATGGGGTAGCGCGCTGTGGGCGCCGGCCTGCGGGGGGATTGCTACTCGGCTCGGTCGGACATCCTGTCCGACTCGCCGCCGCAGGCCATCCATGGCCTGCTCTCCGCAATTCCCCCGCAGTCCACCGCCCACGGTGGGGGCGAGGGAGTGTGGAGCGAAAAGCAGGTTCGATGTTCGATGTGACTCTCCATCGTCGACGGCTACTTTCGGCCAAAAGCGGTCCCCCAGGTTATCCCTGACGGCCAATTACGCTCGCTCGCACCATCTCGAAAGCGGCTGCACACAGTGTCACCCGCGCCGCGTCCCCCTCACCCACCGAGGAGCCGCTGAACCGCACGGTATTCCCGCAGCCACCGCTGGCGCAGCGTGCGGCTCAGCCAGACGGTCGCCCCCAGGGATGCGACCGCCATGACCAGCAAGGCCAGTCCGGCATCGCGCCACGCCTCGCCGGCCAACAGCCAGACGCCCGCATTGGCCACCACCGCATATGCGAGGAGCAACCACGCCGTGGTACGTGCCAGCCACAGGTCTCGCAGGCCGGTGCGCAGTTGGGCAAGTCGAAGCCGCGCATAGGTGCTGGCGCTCCCGGTGGCATCCGTTGCATGCCGCCGCGGCGCGCGCAGCACGATGGCCCACGCCATCGGCAGGAACCCCACGAAAAACGGCATCAGCAGCCAGTGCGCAGGATCAACGCGGCCGATCAGAAGTGCCTGGCCGAACACCAGCACGGCGATCACCGTCAGCGCCACCTCCAAGATGCGCAGCAGGCGCAGCCGCCGCTGGCGTCGGCGTACGCGACGGGTCAAGTCCTGCCGCATGGCTGAGTGCGCCTGGCCTTGCCACGCATTCTTCAGCAGGTCGTCGAATTTCATGGGATGCCCTCCTCTTTGGACAGGGACTTCAGGCGATCGCGGGCGCGATGCAGGCGCACCCCCACGTTTTCCGTGCTGATACCCAGCATGTCCGCGATCTCCTGGTAGTCGAAACCTTCCAGTTGCAGCATCAGCACCTGCCGCAGCTTGAGCGGCAGCGTGGCCAGCGCCTCGAACAGCCATTGCGTGCGGGCGCTGGCCTCGGCCGTGGCCGGATCCGCCACGTCGTGCAGCGTGTCGTTAAATGGAACAGGTGACGGCATCCGCGTTTCCGCGCGCACATGGCTGCCGCCCAGGTTGTGCGCGATGCGCAACACGAACGGCAACAGCCTGTCTGCATCGCGCAGCCGCGGGAGGCTCTCCCAGATGGCCAGCAGAACCTCCTGCAGCAACTCCTCGCGCACGGCGGGATTGACCTCGTAGCCGCAAACCGCACGCCACAGGTGCGGGTGGAAGGTTTGTACTTGTGGCCAGAGTGGATGCATGCAGTCGCGTGGAAGTGGGTCGGCAGTCGACGGGGACGGGGGACGGGTCAGCAATCCTTAGTCGTCGCTGGCAGCCCGTTTCTTACACCGAAAGAAATTTTCTTTTTTTTCGTAAGAAATCCCCGTTCCCCGATGACTCAGGAGGCAATCCCACTCGAAAGGAAGCACCGAAGATGCGATGTTCCACCCTCACAAGCCTGCTGCTACCGGCCGCCTTGGCGTGTGCACTTGCCCCTGCGCTGGCCAACGCCCAGCCCACCGATGGCGTACTGGCCCTCGACAATGTGTACATCGTCGAGGCCGAGCACAACCGAGTCAGCACCGGCCGCTGCGTGCGCCTTCAAGGCACCCGCATTGCCACCATCAGCGCGGCGGGCGAGCCCGCCTGCCTGCGCGGTGCCCGTGCGGTCGACCTGCAGGGCCGTTACCTGATGCCGGGCCTGATCGACATGCACGCGCACCTCACCCTGGGTCCACTGGAGATCAAACGCGAGCGCGGTCGCGCCGTGATGCAGGCCCTGCCCGATGACGACATAGCCGAACACAATGCCAGGCGCCTGGTGGCATTCGGCGTCACCACCCTGCGCAATCCGGGCGGCGACTTGCCGGCGGCCGCCCGCTATGAGGCACGCCTGGCCGCCGGCGAGCTGGTCGGCCCCGAGAGCTTCAACGCCGGTCCGGTCATCAACAACGCCGACCTGCCGGGCCTGGCCACCGCGGCACGGAGCGCCGAGGACATGGAGCAAGTGGTTCGCGCACAGGTCGACGCCGGCGCTGACTGGATCAAGCTCTATACCGGCCTTTCCCCCGAACTGCTGAAGGCCGGCATCGACGCCGCGCACCGGCATGGCCGTCCAGCCGTCGCGCATCTGGAGAGCATCGCCTGGACGGACGCACTGGCGATGGGACTGGACGGCATCGTCCACCTGATGCCGCTGAGCCCGGACCTGCTGACGCCGGAGCAGCGTGCGGCCTGGCAGGCCACCGCTCGCGGCGGCACGTACTCGTTCTTCGAGTGGTGGGAGAACTTCGACCCCGAGGGTCCGCAGGCCGACCGGTTGGTGGCCGCCTTTCGCCAGCACCATCCGGTGTTCGACGCCACGCTCGTCGCCTTCCATGCCGCCTTCGTGCAGGACCAAGACAATCCGTACAAGGATGACGCCCGCCGCCATGCCCACCCGCGCCTGCTGGCGAACTGGAACGAGTGGTTCACCTTCGCCATGGGCTGGCAGTCCGATGACTTCCAGCGCGCACGCGCGGTGTGGCCGAAGGTGCAGCGCATGGCCGCGCGGCTGTATGCCACCGATGCCCGCCTGACGCTCGGCACCGACATGAGCAATCCATGGATCGCCCCCGGCATCAGCCTGCATCGCGAAATGCAACTGCTGGCCGAAGCCGGCGTGCCCAACGCACAGCTGCTGTTGGCGGCCACCCGCAATGCCGCCGAGGCGCTGGGCGCCGGCCAGCGCCTGGGGCGAGTCGCTCCCGGTTTCGAGGCCGACTTGCTGGTGCTCGATGCTGACCCGCTGGAAGACATCCAGCACACACGCGACATCCACGCCGTCGTACTCAACGGCACGTTGCTCACCGCCGCCGCACTGAACCAACTCAAGGGAGAATGACCATGAAGCGCACGTTCCAACACATCGCCGCCCGCACCCTGCTGGCAGCAGGCTTGGCCCTGGGTCTGGCCAGCACCGCTCACGCCGGCCCCGAGGACTGGGAATCCCCTGAGGCCATCGTGCATGCTCTGTATGAAACGATCTCCGCCGATGCCGGCGCAAAGCGTGACTGGGACCGCTACCGCGCCTTGTTCCTCGATGGCGCCCGCCTGTCGGTGGCCATGGATTCCAGTATCGGAAGCGGCATCATGGGCATGGACAGCGAAGAGCTGATTACCCAGACCGAGAGCGCTTACGCCGCCACGGGCTTCCACGAGATCCCCTTGGTTACCAAGGTCGAGCAGCACGGACTGCTGGCCTCGGTGATGAGCAGCTTCGAGATCCGCCTGCGCCCCAGCGACAAGGAACCGCTCATGCGCGGACTGAACCACTTCCAACTGCTCAACGACGGTGAACGCTGGTGGATCGTGTCCAACGTGGGCACGGTGGAAACGCCCACCTCGCCGCTGCCCGAAGCATTCCAGCTGACGACCCGGGGAGGTGCGAAATGAGTGGCCCCGTTCCAGTCACGCCTGCGGATTCGCACGCGACCCAACGCCGCAAGTGGATGTGGATCAAGTTGGCCGGCACCGCATGCCTGCTGTCGTGGGTGGCACTGGCGGTAGGCATCGGGCTGAAGGTAGACACCGGGGCGATGCTCGTCCTCGCCACATTGGCCGCGGTGACCACCGAAGGCACGATCTGGTTGGCGGCCCTACTCCTCGGGGTAAGCGCCTACCAAGCGCGCCGGCGCCTCTGGGAGAAACTCCGCCAGCGCATGCGTTGAACGACGGCCAAGCGGTCGCCGCTGGGCAGCGACCGCTTTGGGTCGAAAGCAGTCGTCTCAGCTTTGGCCGAAGTCGTTTGTTTGCCCTCTACCCAGCTGCAACCTCCATATGCTCCGGCCGCATCCCGGGCTCGCCGTGCCAGAAGCCGTTGCGCGCGCCCAGGCGGGGCGGTGGGGTCATCGACTGGCGGGCGAGGTCGAAATGCTCAACCACCTCGCGACCGCCTTCGGCCTGCGGGTAGATCCGCAGCAGGTCCACGCCGAGGGCGCGCAGCAAGGGCAGTTCGGGGCCGAGGTCGACGGTTTCCTCGCCCTGGATCTGGATGCCGTTGATGCGCAGGAAGGCGTTGCCTTCGCGGGTCGCCAGCGGCATGCCGTCGGGGTAGTCGATGCAGCGGAAGCCGCACTGGTCCTTGGGCACGTCGAGTGCGCGCGCGGTGAAGCAGCGGGCGGAGAACGACAGCGGCAGCCGGCCCCAGACGGTGACTTCCAGCTCGGGCATGGCGATGTCGTCGGCAAGCAGGGCGTCCCTGAGTTCGCGGATCAACTGCTCGCCCTGTTCGACGCCCGGCACCCAGCGGCGCAGGCCGTCGTCGATCAGCATCGCTAGTGCGCGGTGGTTGTAGATGTTGAGCGTCGGCCCGGCGACAAACGGCAAGCCGGCATTGCGGCACATCTGCACCGCGGACAGGTCGTTGGCCTCGACCCAGAACCCGCCGTGATCGACCAGTCGCGACAGCACGCTGAGTTCGGATTCCGCCTCGATCAGCGCCAGGCTCGACAGCACGATCTGCTTGCCGCTGGCGGCCAGTTCCTCGGCCAGCGCGATCCAGTCGCGGGTGCCCAGTTCGCGGCGTTTGCTGCAGACCGTCTCGCCCAGGTAGATCACGTCCAGCGGCCAGTCGGCGGTCTCGCGATAGAACGCCAGCGTGCGCTCGCGCGGCCAGAAATACTGCAACGGTGCCAGGCTGAGTTTCATGCGTTCCGCCATCCGTGTTGCCCCGCAAACAATGCGTGCGGGGGAAAAGTGAAGTGTCGTCATCCCGCGTAGGCGGGGATCCAGGACGTCAAACCGTTGATTGGCGACGTCCTTTGACGACTCGTTGTGCTCGCCCCGGACCTTTCCTAGTGCCAGGCGCGGTGGTACGGCCCGAGCGTGGTCTGGTGGCCTTCGGCGTGACCCGACAGGGTGCGTTGCCAGTCGGGTTGCAATGCCCAGCCTTCGGGATTGGCCCGGTAGCGATCCAGCGCGGCGCGCCAGGTGCGGGTGACCGAGCCGACGTAGGCGACGCCGCGCTGGCGGCCTTCGATTTTCAGCGCCACCACGCCGGCCCGGGCCAGTCGCGGCAGCAGCTCCAGGGTGTTAAGGCTGGTCGGTTCTTCCAACGCGTGGAAGGTCTCGCCGCCGACATCGAACCGGCCCTTGCAAACGGTGGGATAACCGGCCGGTTCCTCGGGCTGGAAGCGGTCGATCAGCACGTTGTTGAGGCGCGCAGTGCGGGTGCCGTCGTCGAACTCGTCCCAGCGCACGAACTTCGCCGGCGAGCACACGCCGTGCCGGTTCGGCGAGGCGCCGGTGACATAGCTGGACAGCTGGCAACGGCCTTCGACCATGATGCACAGGCTGCCGAACGCGAACACCTCGATCGCCACCGGCGAGCGCTCGCACAGGCGCTCGACCTGCTGTATCGACAGCACCCGTGGCAGCACCGCGCGGGCGATGCCGAAGCGTTCAAAGGCGTAACGCAGCGCCGGTTCGGTGGTGGCCGATCCCTGCACCGACAGGTGCCGCGCCAGGTCGGGGTGGGTGCGCGCGGCGTAATCCAGCACGCCCATTTCGGCGGCGATGATCGCGTCGCAGCCGAACTCGGCCGCTTTGTCCACCGCCGTATACCACTGTGCGAGGCGCACGCTGTCGGGGTAGGTGTTGAGGGCGAGGTAGACCTTCGCGCCCTTGGCGTGGGCGTAGCGGATGCCGCAGCGCAGTTCCTCGTCGGAGAAGTTCAGCCCGGGAAACGCACGCGCGTTGGTCTGGTCGCGGAAACCGGCATAGACCGCGTTCGCGCCGGCGTCCACCGCCGCCTGCAGGGCCGGCAGGTTGCCGGCGGGACACACGAGTTGCATGCGGGCCTCGCTTGATTTGGGTGCCGCATGGTCCCGCGGGTGTCCGGGTGCGACCTTGATCTGGGTCAGGTCGCGCCGGTTCGCTTTCGCAATAGGATGGCCGCGCGGCATCGATGGCCGATTTCCCGCAGCGATCGCCGCAGCCATCTCTCGAAGCAATGCCTTAAGTCCGGCATAAGCAAGCAGGGTTCTACTGCGGTCCAGGGCATCCCGCCCTGCAACCCGGAGCATTCCCATGAAAACCCTTGCCACCCTTTCGCTGCTCGCCGTGGCGGCGCTGTATTCCACGGCTTCACTTGCCGCACCCCCATGCACCGATGCGCCGCGTGAGCGCTGGATGTCGGAGGCAGCGATGAAGGCGCGCGCCATCAAGGACGGCTACACGATCGACAAGTTCAAGATTTCCGGCCAGTGCTACGAGATCTACGGCAAGGACGCACGTGGCAACAAGGTGGAAATCTACTTCGACCCGACCGACGGACACATCGTCAAGCAACGCGGCGACAAGAACTGACTACCACTTTCCGGAGCGATGCCATGAACGCGGACGTCAAGGTGTGGGACCCGCTGGTGCGGGTGGTTCACTGGTCGCTGGCAGGGTGTTTTTTCGCCGCGTTCCTGGTCGAGGAGGGCGACACCGCGCACCGGTGGCTGGGCTACGCCGCCCTGGCGCTGGTGGCGGTGCGGCTGGTCTGGGGCGTGGTCGGCAGCGGCCACGCCCGCTTCTCGAGCTGGGTGCCCAGACCGGGCGATGTGGCGGTCTACCTGCGCGAGCGCATGGCCGGGACATCGCGCCGGCGACTGGGCCACAACCCGGCCGCGGCGGTCATGATGCTGCTGCTGTTGGCGATGATGGTCGCGGTGGGCGCCATCGGCTGGATGCAGACCACCGACCGGTTCTTCGGCGTGGAGTGGCTGGAGGAGCTCCACGAACTGCTTGCCTACAGCCTGCTGGCATTGGTGGCGGTGCACGTGCTGGCGGCGATCGTGGAAAGCATTCACTACCGCGAGAACCTGATCGCCTCGATGTTCACCGGCCGCAAGCGCAGGCTCGATCCGGACGATGGCTGAGGACACGATGGTTGAAGGCACGATGGCTGAAGATCGGGATACCGTACCGGCATGCGCATCCTGATTGCCGAAGACGACCCCGCGCTGGGCCCGGCTCTGGCCGATGGCCTGCGGCATCTGGGCTATGCGGTGGATCTGGTGACCGATGCCCGGCATGCGGCCGTGGCGCTGGAGAGCACGCGGTACTCGGCGGCGGTGATCGACTGGAACCTGCCACGTGGCAACGGTCCTTCGATCATCGCCGGCTTGCGCCAGCGGGGCGACGACACTCCCGTGCTGCTGCTGACCGCACGCGACGAGCTGGCGGACCGGGTCGCGGGGCTGGATAGCGGTGCCGACGATTACGTGGTCAAGCCGGTGCATCTGGACGAGTTGGCGGCGCGGATGCGCGCGCTGTTGCGGCGGGCTGATGGCCATGTCGACCCCGCGATCGCGGTCGGTCCGCTGGTGCTCAACCCGGCATCCCGCAGCGCGAGGTTGGATGCGACGACGCTGGACCTGTCGGCGCGTGAGTACGCCCTGCTGGAGATGCTCGCGAGCCGGCCGGGGCGCGCCTACTCGCGTGCGCAGTTGGAGGAGGCGGTGTACGGCTGGGGCGAGGAAGTGGCGAGCAATGTGATCGAGGTGCACGTCCACCACCTGCGCCGCAAGCTGGGCCCGGAATGGATCCGCACCGTGCGCGGCGTCGGTTACGCGCTGTATCCGCCAGCCACCCCGGAGCCAACCGCCACGGGGCCGACTGGTATGGGGCCAACCGGTATGGAGCCGACATGAAGCGACCTGCGCTGAGTCGGCGATTGATGGTGTGGGTCGGCTTGCCGGTGGTGCTGCTGTGGCTGGTTGCAGGCGTCTGGGTGGCGATGGAAACCGCGCACGAGGCGGACGAGATGTTCGACCAGCAGTTGATGCGCACCGCCAGCAGCGTACTGGCAGTGATGCCCACCAAGTTGCGCGCGCGCGCATCGCAGGTGCCCGGCCAGGAGCTGCCCCGCTCCGATCGTGAAGAAGACCACCCCGCGATCACCGTGCACGATCGGTACGGCCACCGGATCGTGTACAGCACCGAGCTGCCGACGCTGGTGTTCGATCCCGGCCCGGCGCATTTCCATACCGTTGCCCACCAGGGCCGGCGTTGGCGGGTCTACCAGCGCTGGGACGCGGCGCAGCGCTACTGGATCCAGGTGGCCGCGCCGCTGGACGAACGCGACGAACTGCTGCAGTCCGTCGCGCGGGCCTTGCTCCTGCCGTTGCTCGCGATCCTGCTGCTGGTGCCGCTGGCCATCTGGCTGGGACTGTGGATGGGGCTGCGGCCGTTGCGCGCGCTGTCGCGGTCGGTCAGTGGACCGTTGACCCGGACTCCCCGTCTGACCCGTGACGACCTGCCGGCCGAACTGGTCCCGTTGACCACCGCGCTGGACACCCTGGTGACCGATCTGCGCGGGACCTTGGAGCGTGAGCGGCGATTCACGGCCGATGCGGCCCACGAGCTGCGCAATCCACTGGCGGTATTGCGCCTGGAACTGGACCTGGCCGGCGTGGCTGCCGATACCGAAGCCCGGGCCGAGCACCTGCAGCGTGCGCGTGCCGGCCTGCAACGCATGGAGCGGCTGGTCGCACAACTGCTCACCCTGGCGCGGGTGGAGAACCTGGAGTCGCTCAGCGATGCTGGCCCGTTGCAGCTGGAGTCCGTCGCATCCCAGGTGGTGGGCGAGGCCGGCGAGCGTGCCGTCGCCCGGGGGATTTCCCTGGGGCTGGATGTCCGCGGCGACTCGTGGGTGCTGGGCAGCGATGGCCTGCTCGCCGTCGCGCTGCAGAACCTGGTCGACAATGCGATCCGCCACGCGCGTCACAACGGCGAGATAAGCGTTGGCATTGAACGCCGCGACGGATCCGTCGAGCTGGTCGTGGACGATGACGGGCCGGGCTTTCCCGATACTGCACGTCTGGGCGAGCGGTTCCATCGGCCCGAGGGCAGCATCGGCGTCGGCAACGGACTGGGGCTGTCGATCGTTGACGCGGTCATCGCGCTGCACCAGGGCCGGATCGAACTGGACCGATCCCCCGCCGGCGGCGCGCGGGTCCGGTTGTCGCTCCCGGCACTCAACCGGTCGCCGCCACCTGCGCCCACAACGCGTCCACGCGTTTCTCCACCGCCGGATCCAGCGTGATCATCCGGCTCCAG
>DATJBR010000130.1:0-1851 GCA_035515255.1 Lysobacter sp.
GGCCCGGATCGAGTCGGGAAAACTCGACCTGGCCGACGAGGCGTTCGACCTGCATGCCCTGATGGATGAGCTGGCGGAAATGGCGGCGCCGCTGGCGCGCGTGCGCGGCCTGGCTTTCCTCGCCGAGCGCGACGACAACACCCCGCGCGGCGTCCGCGGCGACCCGGTGCGCGTGCGCCAGATCCTGCTGAACCTGCTGGGCAACGCGATCAAGTTCACCGGGCACGGAACGGTCCGGCTGGGTGTCGCAGGCGGCGATGACGGTGGCGTGGTGTTCCGCGTGGTCGATACCGGGCCGGGCCTCAACGAGGAGCAGATATCCCGCCTGTTCCTTCGCTTCGAGCAGGCCGATGGCGTGCGCACCGCCGCGCGCTACGGCGGGAGTGGCCTGGGCCTGGCGATCTGTCAGGAACTGGCGGCCGGGATGGGCGGCGTCATCAGCGTCCAGAGCGCACCGGGCGAAGGGGCGCGGTTCGAGGTCAGGCTGCCGCTGGCCGAGGTGGCGCTTCCGGAGCAAAGCGATGCCACGCCGGCCGAGGCCGCCGCGTGTCCGTCCATGCCTGCCGCGCGTGGGTTGTCGCTGCTGCTGGTCGAGGACGACCCGATCGTTGCAGAAGTGCTGGTTGATCTGCTGCGCGCGCAGCGCCACTGCGTCGTGCATGCCAGCCACGGCCTGGCCGCGTTGGCGGAACTGGCGACGGGCCATTTCGATGCCGCCCTGCTGGATCTGGACCTGCCCGGCCTGGACGGCCTCGCGCTCGCACGCCAGTTGCGCACGCAGGGTTTCGTGCAGCCGCTGATCGCAATCACCGCCCGCGCCGATACCGACGCCGAAGCGCAGGCGATGGCTGCGGGCTTCGACCGCTTTGTACGCAAACCGGTGACCGGCGGCATGCTGCGCGACTTACTTGTCGGACAGAAGCCGGAGCCGGGTTCGGTGTCAGAAGCAGCGCAGGCCCCTTGAGCAGGCGACGCTGGTCCCCGGAATCAAGCCGGCTCGTGAAGCGGTTTCGACTGGATTGAATTCCTGAGCTTCGGAAAAGCAGGCACCGCCGAGACCAGCAACGCGCCGATCAGCCACGAAGCAATTTAATGCGATGGCGGCTTTCGCAAGCCGTCATCGCTCAACTCTTGGCTCAGCGCGCGCTGAGCTCGTGCACCGCATCGACCATGACCGCGACGTGCTCCGGGTTCATGTCCGGCGACATGCCGTGGCCGAGGTTGAACACGTGGCCTTCGCGCGAGCCGCCGTTGCCGTCGCGGTAGCTGTCCAGCGCGCGACCGACGTGGGCGCGGATCGCATCGGGTTCGGCGTACAGCGTGACCGGGTCGAGGTTGCCCTGGATGGCGACCTTGCCGCCGGTGCGGCGGACGGCCTCGCCCAGGTCGATGGTCCAGTCCACGCCGACGCCTTCGGCACCGGTGTCGGCCAGATCGGCCACGTAGGCGCCATTGCCCTTGCCGAACAGGATCAGTGGGGTGCGCTCGGTGCCTTCACCGCGCGGCAGTTCGGCGGCGATGCGCTGCATGTAGCGCAGCGAGAACTCGCGGTACATCGATGGCGACAGCACGCCGCCCCAGGTGTCGAACAACTGCAATGCCTGCGCGCCGGCCGCGCGCTGCGCCGACAGGTAGGCGATCACCGCGTCGGTGGTCACGTCCAGCAGCTGGTGCATGGCCGCCGGATCGTTCATCGCCAGCGCCTTCACTCGGGCGAAGTCCTTGCTGCCGCTGCCTTCGACCATGTAGCAGGCCAGCGTCCACGGGCTGCCCGAGAAGCCGATCAGCGGCACGGCGTTGTCCAGTTCGCGGCGGATCGTGCTGACCGCGTCCATCACGTAGCGCAGGTCG
>DATJBR010000131.1:0-2562 GCA_035515255.1 Lysobacter sp.
CAGCGCGCGGCGCGCACCTGCAGTTCGGCGGCCAGCGCGTCGGCCTTGGCCTGGGTGCGGTTGCCGACCGCGGTCAACATTCCGTTGCTGTGCAGGTAACGCGCCATCGGCGCGCCCATCGCGCCCAGGCCAATAAATCCGGTTCTCATGCAGTTCCTCGTGCCCTCGACGGGCGTTGATTTCAATACATCTTCAGCAGGTAGTACGACGTGCCGGACCCGATCCGGCCCTCTCAACACCGGGCGCGGGGCCGTGTCGAACCCGTAACGCTTTCGCTTCTGATCGTCACTCCCGCGTCCGACTGGACTTCCTGCGGTCGCAGGCGGGAGTCCAAGGGCGTTGCCAATCAGCGGCTCGACGTCTATGGATCCCCGCCTTCGCGGGGATGACGACAGTTATTCAGACCTTTCCTTACATCAGCGGCTCGTCACTAAGGTAGGTGTAGCCGGTCAGGCCGGCTTCCAGCGCCGCATTCAGGCGCTCGGCCTCGTCGGCGGGCAAGCCGGCGGCGGCGACCTTCTGCCGGTAGTTCGAGCGCAGGTCGGCCAGCTTGTAACCGACGTAGTCGAGCATCACGTCGGTGGTGTCGCCACGCCGCTGCTGGGTGAGTTCGTAGCCGTCACCGGTCAGCCGGACCGCGACCGCATCGGTGTCGCCGAACAGGTTGTGGATATCGCCGAGGATCTCCTGGTATGCGCCGACCAGGAAGAAGCCCAGCCGGTAGCTCTCGCCGGGATTCAGCGAGTGGACCGGCATCGAGGTGTCCAGCGTCTCGTTGCCCACATAGGTGTCGATCCGGCCGTCCGAGTCGCAGGTCAGATCGGCGATCACGCCACGTCGCTGCGGTGCCTCGTCCAGCCGCTCGATCGGCATGATCGGGAACACCTGCTGGATCGCCCACACGTCGGGCATCGACTCGAACACGCTGAAATTGACGAAGTACTTGTCGACCAGTCGCTGGTTGAGCTCATCCAACACCGCCTGATGGCTCTTCTCACCCGCGCTGAGGCGATCGCGCACGCCGTGGGCGATCAGGTAGAACAGGTCGTCGATGCGGGCGCGGTGGGTCAGGTCGATCTGGCCGAGCGCGTACGCGGTCAGGCCCTCGTTGTGGAAGTGCACCGCCTCGTGGAACAGCTCGACCGCCGGGCGCGCATCCAGCTCGGCATGGATGTCACGCAGGTGGCGGATCACCGCCGGCTCGTCGTCGTGCAGGTCCGGCACGCGGCCTTCCGGCGCGGGCTCCACCTCCGACACGTTGGCCACCAGCACCGCGTGGTGGGCGGTCATCGCGCGGCCGCATTCGGTGACGATCCGCGGCGGCGTGAGGCCGTGCTCGGCGCAGGCCTCGGCCAGCGGCTGGACGATGTTGCTGGCGTACTGCTGCACGCCGTAGTTGATCGAGTAGTAGCTGCGCGAGCGGGTGCCTTCGTAGTCGATCCCGAGGCCGCCGCCGACGTCCATGTAGCGCACGTTCGCGCCCAGCTTCGACAGCTCGATCAGGTAGCGCGTGGCCTCGCGCATGCCGCTTGCGATGTCGCGTACGTTGGAGATCTGCGAGCCCATGTGGAAATGCAGCAGCCCGAGGCAATCGGTCATGTCCGCATCGCGCAGGCGCTTCCACAGGTCCAGCACCTGGCGCGGGGACAGGCCGAACTTGGCCTTGTCGCCACCGCTGTTCTGCCACTTGCCCGCGCCGAGGCTGGCCAAGCGCATGCGCACGCCCAGACCCGGCTTGACGTCCAACGCCTTCGACTCCTCCATCACCAGCGCCAGCTCGGAGGGCTTCTCGATGACGATGAAGGTCTCCATGCCGAGCTTGCGGCCGATCAGCGCCAGACGGATGTACTCGCGGTCCTTGTAGCCGTTGCAGACGATCAGTCCGCCCGGCCGGCTCAGCGCCAGCACCGCCATCAGCTCCGGCTTGCTGCCGGCCTCCAGCCCGAAACCCTCGCCATGGTGCGACGCCAGCGTGCCCGCGACGCCTTCGTGCTGGTTGACCTTGATCGGGTACACCGCGGTGTAGCCGCCGGCATAGTCCGCCTCCGCCATCGCCTGCACGAACGCGCCCTGCAGCTTGCCCAGCCGGTCGCCCAGGATGTCCGGGAAGCGCACCAGCAGCGGCAACTTGGCGCCGTTCTCACGCGCACGATCGACCACTTCCGGCAGCGCGATCGCCGGGCCATCGACGCCCGTCGGTCGCACCGTGACGCGACCGGCGTCATCGACGTCGAAATACCCTTCGCTCCAATGCGGAACCGAATAGGCCTTGCGGGCCTGATCCATCGACCAGTGGGACATCGGCTTGCTACCGGCAGTGTGGGGGACGGCATTCTATCGTCCCCGGTGGGCGAGCCGCTGGGAAGCCGACCCTGACCCGCCTGTTGACGGTCGGAACCGCGGCGTTCGCTACAATCCGCACCCACTCCGGATCGATCCCGCCGCGCCTGCCGCGGTCATCGCTCCGATCGCCCGCCCGACTGTGGCTCCCTACGCTGGACGAACTGCAATGACCTCCAACACCTCCTGGCACTACGAGAACTTCGAGCCGTCCGGCTCGGC
>DATJBR010000132.1:0-19532 GCA_035515255.1 Lysobacter sp.
CGCGCCACGCCTTCGACCAGGTCCTCCGGCCGCCCCACGCCCATCAGGTAGCGCGGGCGGTCGGCGGGCAGTTGCGGGCAGGTGTGTTCGAGCATCGCGTTGCGCTCGGCCTCGGTCTCGCCCACGGCCAGACCGCCGATCGCGTAGCCGTCGAAGCCGATTGTCTTCAGCCCTTCCGCCGAGCGCGTGCGCAGGTCGTGATGGACGCCGCCCTGGACGATGCCGAACAGTGCCGCGTCATTGCCCTCATGGGCTTTGCGGGAACGCTCGGCCCAGCGCAGGCTCAGTTCCATCGAGCGCTCGACCACACGCATGTCCACCGGCTGGCCGTCGACCTGCACAGGCGGGCACTCGTCGAAGATCATCACCACGTCCGAGCCCAGCACCTTCTGGATGTGCATGCTCTCCTCGGGACCCAGGAACACCTTGCGTCCGTCGATGGGCGCGGCGAACGTCACCCCGGCCTCGGTGATCTTGCGTTTGTGCGCCAGCGAGAACACCTGGAAGCCGCCGGAGTCGGTCAGGATCGGGCCGTCCCAGCGGGCAAAACCGTGCAGGCCGCCGTGCGCCTCGATCACCTCCAGCCCCGGCCGCAGATACAGATGGAAGGTATTGCCCAGGATGATCTCTGCGCCCAGATCTTGGACATCGTCAGGGTAGATGCCCTTCACCGTGCCGTAGGTCCCGACCGGCATGAACGCGGGGGTCTCGACCGTGCCGCGCGGAAAACTCAGCCGACCGCGGCGTGCATCGCCGTCGGTACCGAGCAACGCGAAGGACATGCGGCTGTCGGACAGCCCGCTCATTGCATCGACTCCGGAAACAGCAACATCGCATCTCCATAGGAAAAGAACCGGTACTCCCGGGCGATCGCATGCGCGTAGGCAGCGAACACCCGCTCCTTGCCGGCGAACGCGGACACCATCATCAGCAGGGTGCTCTCGGGCAGGTGGAAGTTGGTGACCATCGCATCGACCGAGCGGATCCTGTAACCGGGCAGGATGAACAGCCGGCTCTCGCCCGCATAGGGCAGCAATTCGCCGGCCGGATTGTCGGGAGTCGGCCGCATCGCCGTCTCCAGCGCGCGCACCACCGTGGTGCCCACCGCGATCACCCGGCCACCGGCTGCCCGCGTGCGCCGCACCTGCTCGACCAGTGCGGCGCCGACGTTCAGCCATTCGCTGTGCATCACGTGCTGGTCCAGGTCGTCGACCCGCACCGGCTGGAACGTGCCCGCACCTACATGCAGGGTGACATGGCCGAAGTCCACGCCCCGCGCGGCCAGTCGCTCCAACAGCGGCTGGTCGAAATGCAGCCCCGCGGTGGGCGCGGCAACCGCGCCTACCTCACGCGCGAACACGGTCTGGTAGCGCTCGGCATCGTCCGCACCCGGAGCGCGCTGGATGTAGGGCGGCAACGGCAACTGGCCCGCGTGCAGCAGCCAGGCCTCCAGCGACTCGGAAACATGGAACCGCAGGCGGTAGAACTCGCCATCGCGACCCAGCACCTCGGCCTCGCCACCGGCATCCAGCGCAATGCGCGCGCCGGGTTTGGGCGACTTGCTGACCCCCAGTTGCGCACGCGCCTCGTCCCCGCCGAGCAGCCGCTCGATCAGGATCTCGACCCGGCCACCGGTCGCCTTCTGGCCGAACAGCCGCGCCGGGATCACCCGGGTGTCGTTGAACACCAGCAGGTCGCCCGGGGCAAGCAGTTCGGGCAGCTCGCTGAAGACGTGGTCCTCGAAGGCACCGGGATTTGACGGAACCAGCAACAGCCGGCTCGACGAACGCGCCGCCAACGGTGCCTGGGCGATCAGCCCGGGCGGCAGCAGGTAATGGAAATCGGATTTCTTCAAGACACTTTCTTCAAGACGGGCATAGGGATGGTTTGAACAACTGTCGTCGTCCCTGCGAAGGCGGGGACCCAGTGACTCCAGCTCGTTGGAAGCAAGGGCTCTGGGTTCCCGCCTTCGCGGGAATGACGGGCAAAAGCCGAGTTGTCCAGATCGTCCTCAGGCGGCGCGGATCAACAACAGACACGGCAGCGGCAGTCGCGGCAGCCGCACATTCTAGCGACGGTGGGGGTTATCGCCGCGGGAGCGGCGTGGTAGAATCGGCTAACTGATTGAATCAAAAAGAGAAACAGGCAAAACGAGAAACAGGACCGCGCGGATGTGCCGCGCTTTTTTGTTTTCGACATTGCCACGCTTGTCTGAAAATTCCCGGCACAGCGCCCGACCTTGCGAAGGAGCCACACCGATGTCCAGCACCACCCACGGCAACGCCATCACCAGCCAACTCGCCCCGCTGCGCGCCCACGCCGGGTCGCGCCGCACCATCGGTCTGGACGATGCCGTCCTGGCGACCTTCGCCGACGACGCCGAGCTGATCGAGGCTGTCGCAGCCGCCGTTGCCGAGTACCAGCGCATCAAGGGCGAGTTCGCCGACCTGCTCGACCTCGACGAGGATGCCCAGGCCCACGCCGTGCAGGCCGGCTTCGTCAACTTCTACCAGGACGACGCGGTCAATCCCTACATCGCCCTCACGGCCCGCGGGCCGTGGATCGTCACCCTGAAGGGCGCGGTGCTGCACGATTCCGGTGGCTACGGCATGCTCGGTTTCGGCCACGCGCCGGCCAAGGTGCTCGAGGCGATGGCCAAGCCGCAGGCGATGGCCAACATCATGACCCCGAGCCTGTCGCAGCTGCGCCTGACCACCCTGCTGCGTGAGGCGATCGGTCTGGGTCGCGACTGTCCGTACAGCCATTTCATGTGCCTGAATTCCGGCTCCGAGTCGGTCACCCTCGCCGCCCGCATCGCCGATGCCAACGCCAAGGCGATGACCGACGAAGGCGGCAGGCACGCCGGCCACACCACCATCAAGCGCGTGGTGGTCAAGGGCGGCTTCCACGGCCGCACCGACCGCCCGGCGCTGTACTCCAACTCCTCGCGCAAGGCCTACGAGCAGTACCTGGCCAGCTACCGCGGCGAGAACAGCGTGATCGTGATCGAGCCCTACGACATCGACGCCCTGAACAAGGCCTTCGCCGATGCCGATGCCAACGGCTGGTTCATCGAGGCGATGTTCCTGGAGCCGGTGATGGGCGAAGGCGACCCCGGCCGCAGCGTGCCGGTGGACTTCTACAACGCCGCCCGCGCACTGACCAAGGCCCACGGCGCGCTGCTGCTGGTCGACTCGATCCAGGCCGGCCTACGCGCCAACGGTGTGCTGTCGATCATCGACTACCCCGGCTTCGAAGGCGTGGAAGCGCCGGACATGGAGACCTACTCCAAGGCGCTCAACGCCGGTCAGTACCCGCTGTCGGTGCTCGCCGTCAACGCGCACGCCGCCAGCGCCTACAAAAAGGGCCTGTACGGCAACACCATGACCACCAATCCCCGCGCGCTCGACACCGCTTGCGCGGTGCTGGAAATGGTTACTCCCGCGTTGCGCGAGAACATCCGCGCCCGCGGCGCCGAGGCAATCCAGAAACTGGAAGCGCTCAAGGCCGAACTGGGCGGCATGATCACCAAGGTCCAGGGCACCGGCCTGCTGTTCTCCTGCGAACTGTCGGGCGACTTCAAGTGCTTCGGCACCGACTCGACCGAAGAGTGGCTGCGCGAGCACGGCATCGGCGTGATCCACGGCGGCGCCAACTCGTTGCGTTTCACCCCGACCTTCACCGTCACCAGCGCCGAGATCGACCTGCTGGTCGGCATGGTCGGCCGCGCGCTGCGCGAAGGCCCGCGCCTCAAACAGGCCGCGGTCGCGTAAGCCAACGCAACCCCGCTGCCAGCACATTGAAGAAGCCGGGGCAGCCCGGCTTTTTCATGCCCGCGCCGATGAGATCAAAATTATCAATCGTTTACATGAAAACAATTCAATCGACCTATCGGTCCGATCGAGACAATCGAATGGCATATCGACAGTGCGCGGGGCAGACTCCTTGGCAGCACCAAGCTGAACCGTTTGGATCCGCTTGGCTCAGATCATCCTTGCTGGATGCCCACCGGTCGCGTGCCTGCATGGCCTGACCCATCGACATGAGGAAGACGAGCATGACCAGTTCCGACAACAAGCCCAACAGCGGCTCGACCACCGGCGCCGGCGCGCCCGCCCCGAGCGACCGCAACTCGCTGAGCATCGGCGCCAACGGCCCGATCCTGCTGCACGACGTGCACTTCCTGGAGCAGATGGCCCACTTCAACCGCGAGAAGGTGCCCGAGCGTCAGCCGCACGCCAAGGGCGCGGGTGCGTTCGGCGTGCTGCACACCACCGAGGACGTTTCCAAGTACACCAAGGCGGCGCTGTTCCAGAAGGGTGCCTCGACTGACATGCTGGCGCGCTTCTCCACCGTCGCCGGCGAGATGGGCAGCCCCGACACCTGGCGCGACGTGCGCGGCTTCTCGCTGAAGTTCTACACCGACGAAGGCAACTACGACCTGGTCGGCAACAACACCCCGGTGTTCTTCGTCCGCGACCCGATGAAGTTCCCCCACTTCATCCGCAGCCAGAAGCGCCTGCCCGACTCCGGCCTGCGCGACAACCACATGCAGTGGGACTTCTGGACCAACAACCCGGAGACCGCGCACCAGGTCACCTACCTGATGGGCGAGCGCGGCCTGCCGCGCACCTGGCGGAACATGAACGGCTACGGCTCGCATACCTACATGTGGATCAATGCCGCCGGCGAGAAGTTCTGGGTCAAGTACCACTTCCACACCGAGCAGGGCATGGCGTTCTTCAACAACGCCGAAGCCGCCGAGATGGCCGGCCAGGACGCCGACTTCCACCGCCGCGACCTGTTCGATGCGATCGCCCGCGGCGAGCATCCCAGCTGGATCCTGTCGGTACAGGTGATGCCGTACGCGGACGCGAAGACCTACCGTTTCAACCCCTTCGACCTGACCAAGACCTGGTCGCACAAGGACTATCCGCTGATCAAGGTCGGCACCATGACGCTCAACCGCAACCCGGAAAACTTCTTCGCCCAGATCGAGCAGGCCGCGTTCTCGCCGGGTAACACGGTGCCGGGCATCGGCCTGTCGCCGGACAAGATGCTGCTCGGCCGCGCGTTCGCCTACGCCGACGCCCAGCGCAACCGCATCGGCACCAACTTCCACCAGTTGCCCGTCAACCAACCCAAGGTGCCGGTCAACACGTACATGTTCGACGGCCAGATGGCCTACCACCACAGCGGCAACGCGCCGGTATATGCGCCCAACAGCGGCGGCCGCGGCTGGGCGGATGAAACCGGCCCGGTGGCGGACGGCTGGGAGACCGACGGCGAAATGGTCCGCAGCGCCTACACCCTGCACGCGGAGGACGACGACTTCGGCCAGCCTGGCACCCTCGTGCGCGAGGTCTGGAACGACGCCCAGCGCGCGCAGTTCGTCGACCAGGTGGCCGGCAGCCTGCTCGGCGGCGTCCGCAGCCCGGTGCTGGAGCGCGCGTTCGAGTACTGGAAGAACGTCGACCCCGCCACCGGCCAGCAGATCGAAGACAAGGTCCGCGCCGGCAGCGCGCCCCGCCCGACCGAGGGCATGGGCGAGGGCTGATCGTCGGCCCGTATTGACGTCGGTTCGTGAAATGCCCCGGCCCCGCGTGCCAGCCACGCGGGGCCGTTTGTATCCGGCGGCTACGCATTCACCGCCAGTTGGAACGCCACCCCGCACGCCAGCCCTGTCGCCGCACCGACGAGGACTTCCGAAATCCCGTGCCGGCGCAGCGTCAGCCGCGACCACGCCACCACTACTGCGGCCGCGAGCAACCCGGCGAACGCCACCGCCTGCGACCAGACGATGCACGCCGCGAACATCGCGAACGCGACATGCAAAGAAATCTTGAGCTGGCCGCGCAGCACGTGGCCGACCAGCACGATCACCCCCGACAAGCCGATCGCCGCAACTACACCACGATCCGCACCGGCCACCGCGAGTATCGCCGCGAGCCCCAGCAACACCCATGAGGCGAACCGGTTGAGTTGCGAACGCTCGTGCGGCTGCGAGGCATCGATGTGCGACCAGCGGCCCGAGCGGGTCTGCAGCACGCTGTAGATCATCACCACCGCGGCCGCTGCCAACGTGAGCCCCAGCGCCTGCCACACCCGTCCCGGCGCCGGGTCGCCCGCACCGGTAGCCACGGCCGCTGCGACCGTCACCACCACCACCGGGTGGATCAGGATCGACGCCCAGCGCGCGACCCATTCCCGAGTCGGCTTCACGGCGTTGCCGGCGCCGCCTTCCCCGCCTGCAGCCGCGCGCCGATCCGGGAGGCCAACCAGGCCATCGGCAGGTAAGCGGCCAGCAGGTCGATCGCGATGAACCAGGCCGGTGCCGGGATCATGAAGCTGGCGGCCACGCCACCGCACAGGAAGATCACGCCGATCGCGTAGCCCAGCTTCGCCTTGGGGCTGGACGCCACCAGGTAGGCGCCAAGCGCCCCGGCGAACGTGCCGACGGCATGCGCCAGGAATGGCATCACGAAGTGCCTCGGCTCGAAAAGATGGATGGCGGCGGCAAGGCCCTCGGCGCTGGTCACGTCCACGCCCGCAGGCGGCGGGATCAGCGACGGACCGAGGGTGACGAGTGCCAGGTTGACGGCACTGCCGACGACGAACCCGATGACGACCGCAATCACGTTGCGCAGCAGGTGGGGCATGGCGAGTTACCGACGAGTGGAAGGTTGGCGAGCTTACCGCTGCGGATCGCCCTTCGCCCGGTCACCGGCTTCCGCCAACTGCTGACGCAACGTCGTTGCATAGGCCTCCCTGACCCGCTCGCCTGGCGTATCCGGCGCATGCGGGTAGACACGCAACATGCCATCGCCGACCCGGCGCGGATGCACGTGGAAATGCAGGTGCGGCACTTCCTGGTCGGCCGCCTCGCCGATGGAATGCCAAAGGCTCAAGCCCTCGTTGGCGAAGGCCACTCCCACTGCCCGTGTCACCCGGGCCAGCATCGACATCACCGCGGCGCCGGTGGCGTCGTCCAGCTCACGAATATCCGGCAAATGGCGCCGAGGAATCACCAGCACATGGCCCGGGTTGAACTGGCGCAGATCGACGAACGCGACCGCCAGATCGTTCTCGCAGACGATGCTCGCGGGCTCGGTTCCGCACGCGATCCTGCAAAAGATGCAGTCGCTGCTCATGTGCGGCAATCGGACTCGATGAACTTGTCATCGGTGAGAACTGCCGCATCGTCGCGACGGTTGCGGACGCGCCGCTTGGTCCAATTCCCCCTGCGCGACCCCATACCCGTCAAACCTCCAGCGACTCCGTCCTTGATGGTGTTTAGAAATTTGGCCACCACTTTCCCCTGTTGCCGGTCAAACAATCCCCTTGACGGCAGCCGCAGCGGTATCCGCGGTGCCCCTTGCACGATCTTGCTAGCCGGGAAACTCCCCGTCCACATACAGCCACCGCCCGCCGACGCGCTGGAACCGGCTCACCTCGTGCAGCCGCACCGCGGGCGCACTGCCGACCTTGTAGCGGGCCACGAACTCCACCACCGCGCTGCCGTCACCGGCATCGGCGTGGCGCTTCACGTCCAGCCCCAGCCAACGCAGACCCGGGGTGTCGTCCAGGTCGAGCGCGGCCGGGCGGGTGTCGGGGTGCCAAGTGGCCAGCAGGTAGTCGCTCAGGCCCAGCACATAGGCGCTGTAGCGCGAACGCATCAACGCCTCGGCGCTGGCGGCCGGGACGCGGCCCTCGTGCAGCGGCTGGCAACAAGCCGCGTAGGCAGAGGACGGGTTGCAGGAACAGGCTTGGGGCATGGAGAACCTGGAATCACGCCGCGCAGTGGAGCCACGGTCGGCTGGATGATGGTCAGGTGCCTTTCTTCGGATAGAGCACCATTTGCGTACAACGGAAAAGAGCGATGGTCTTGCCGGACTCCCGGTGCGTGACCACGACATCCCAGACCTGGGTGGTCTTGCCGAGATGCACGGCTTTGGCAGTGCACTCGATCATTCCGTCTCGGGCGGTGCCGAGAAAGTTGGACTTGAGCTCGATCGTAGTGAAACCTTCTGCTCCCTCCGGAAGATTGGCGATGCACCCATAACCTGCGGCGGTATCGGCCAGGGTGACAATGCTGCCGGCATGCAGGAACCCGTTGGGCGCCATCATCTCCTTGCGTACCGGCAGCTCCGACGTGACCTCTGACGCGGAGATACCCGTGATGACGATGCCGAGATGACCGGGAAGATTCCCGGCGCCGATTTTGTTGAAATAATCTGGATTAAGCATGGGCATGGCTTCAAAAACCTTTGTTTTTGTCGTCCCAGGGCATGGGTTCCCAAAGCTCGACCTTGTTTCCATCCGGATCCATGATCCACGCAAACTTGCCGTTCTCGTGTGACTGAGGACCATCGATGACCACGATGTCGGCGGCCTGCAGTTGCGCAAGCAATTCGTCGAGGTCGTCGACCCGGTAATTGATCATGAAAGTGGAATCACTCGGGCTGAACCATTTGCTGTCCTTGTCCGCCAGATTCCATACGGTCAGGCCACCGTCCCCGGCCTTGTCGTCGGGCCATTTGAGTACCGCGCCACCCCAGGTTTCCAGCGGTATGCCCAGGTGTTTCTGGTACCACCCGGCCAAAGCAGTGCTGTCGCCCCTGCACTTGAGAAAGACCCCGCCAATTCCGGTAACTTTTGCCATCGTAGCTTCCAACTCGTTGAGCCGCTTTGCAGCTGAATCAACCCGTCCCGCGAAGCAGCTTCGGCTTGAATGAATTGTCAACCGCCGGCCGGGTAGCCATTTGGAACAGAGTCACGCAGTATGCCGCGACAACCACCACTGCACAGGCCGTCACAACGTTTGACGGGAAAAGGAACCAGGCAGTAACAAGCCCCGCCGTACGAAGGATCGCATGCAGGTAGCCGAGTGGATGGCCGATGATCCAGGAGTACACCATCCAATGCAGCCCCAAGCCGACCCCGAGGCTCAATGGCACAAAGATCGGCGCCGTGATGAGCAACGGAATGTGTAGTGCCCAGAGCAGATTGACCATCAGCACGCACGTACCCATGAGTTTGGCCAGCGGGTTTGGATTGGTAAGCAAGTCCTCGTTTCGGAGCTTGGCTATCAGAAGTCCCAGCGGAAAAATGCCGCCAGTGGCGAACACAAGTGCGAACACCGCAGCACTGAGCGGCAATACGGTACTCAGCACCGCGACAATCAGCCAAACGATGGCGCCAGCGATTGGCAATGACATGGAACGGTTGCTGCGTTGCTCAAAGTCGGCGCGAAGATCAGTCAGTGTTTCCATGTAAGTCCTGTGAGTGGTTGGTAGCGGCTCAGCGACCCTGGTCCTGAGTCGAGCACGGCTATAAAGTCAATATCGCTGCAGGATGTGGGTGTGAACTCGGCGAGTGACTTAGACAGGGCTGCAATTGCGCTCACTTGCACACCAGATGTCCAGCGCAGTCCCATGGACAATGGTTCTTTGGCTGGCGCGTAGGGAGGCTAAGAAGGCGCGTTTGGCGTCGTCGCGGGCCATGTTCGGCACAGCCGATTTTGTAGGAGCGGCTTCAGCCGCGAGCTCTTCCATTGCGCCATCAATACCGGTTTCAGCCGTAGGAGCGACGTGAGTCGCGACCTGTACGTCGTTCGGCGGGTCGCGACTTACGTCGCTCCTACAAGGAGACTGGCTTGCGTCGAGTGTGTCGTTTCGTGTGCCTCATCCGCCCTTCGGGCCCCTTCTCCCGCAGGCGGGAAAAGGGTGGTGCTTTTGTCTGCGTCTGCCACGCTTGGGTCCCCTACCCTGCGGTTTTGTGATGCCATTGGCAGGATACGACAGGCGGTCGGGCGGGGTGGCCGGTGGCCGCTGAAAGTCAGGGGACTTGCAGACTGAAGCGAGGAAAGCCCGCCCCGGATCCTTCAGGCGCGGGATCGCCGCGCAGCTCGCCCAGCGGCGGAATGACCAGCGTGGTGTATTCCTCGTAGTGCGCGTCGGGCAGGTCGCGCAGGGCCAGGCGCTCGATCCGGGGTGATCCGATCGGCAGCTGCGCCGCCTCATACAGGATCATCTCGTGCTCTGCCGGGTACCAGCGCAGCAGCTTGTCGACCAGCGCCTGCAGCCCTTCGCGCTCAGCGTGCAGGCGGCGGCACAACAGGTCGCCGGACAGGGTCACCTGCCACAGCAGCACCAGGCCGGCGGTATCGGGCTGGCGGTCGTAGACCAGGAAATGGGTCGCCTCCATCGACTGCACGCCGCGGTGGCCCGGGTCGATCCCGAGGTCGGCGTACAGACAGGCTTCGGCGGAAATCCCCGGCTCCATGCGCGCCGGGATGCCCTTCGCGCGGGCCTTGCGTAGCACCGCATGCGGCACGTCGGCAAACACGCCCGGGTGGCCATAGAACACCGCGCAGACGTGCTTGCCGGCTTCCACCTCGGCCATGATCGCCGCGTCGATCTCGCGGTAGATCTCGCGCCGGTCCTTGTCGGGCGTGTAGTAGACGCCGAGGTTGATCGCGTCGGAGCGGAAGCCGTGGATCATGCCCAACGCGAACGGGTCGACCAGACAGAACACGACCTCGGCTTCGCGGATTTCCGACAGGCAGCGTTCGCTGGCGTGGCGGCCGAACTGGATCCCGCTGCCCACCACCACCAGGCCTCCGGCCGACGCCGCAGCGGAACCGGCATCCCCGCTCGCACACACCACGCGGTCGCGCCCGTCGTACTTGGCGCGGTACAGGGCCTGGTCGGCCTCGTGGATCAGCTGCTCCAGCGTGGCGGTGTCGCCGCTTTCCTGGCAGATCCCCGCGCTGAGGTTGAAGCCGAACGTCTGCCCGAACACGGTGATCGGTTCGATCCTGGCGCGCAGGCGCAGCAACAGTGCCTCGGCTTCGACCACGTCGGCATCGAGCAGGATCGTGAACTCGTCGCCGCCGCTGCGCCCGGCGATGCCGCGCGTGCCAACGACCTCGGTGATCCATGCGCCAAGCGAACGCAGCGCCTCGTCGCCGGCGGCGTGGCCGTAGCTGTCGTTGACCTGCTTGAACAGGTCGATGTCGGCGACGATCGCCGTGAACGGCCGCCCGTTGGCGCGTGCGTGCGCGAATGCCCGCTCGCCGAGTTTGCGGACCTGCTGGTAGTTGTACAGGCGGGTCAGTCCGTCGCGCTCGGATTGCCAGCGGTAGCGACGGCGCTCACGGATCGATCGGCGCAGCAGGCCCGACAGCAGGATCGCAGTGACCAGCAGCCCGACCAGACCCACGCCGAGCAACAGCTGGCGGCGCTTCGTCGCGGTGGCCTGCAGCACCGCCAGCTCCTTTTCGGCCTCCAGCAGGGCGATCTGCTGCTCCTTCAAGCGGGTATCGAATTCGACCTGCAGGTAGGCCAACCGGCGCTCGCGGGCGTCGGTCTCGGCCATCTTGGATGCTGACATGGAGAGTCTGAAATGGGCGAGCGCCCGGGCGAAGTCGCCGCGCCGCTCAGCCAGCCTGGCAAACAGATCCTCGGTCTCCGCGATCGCGAGGTGGGAGCCCTTGTCCCGGTAGTAGCGGAGGGTATCGGTCAGCAACGCCTCGGCCTCGTCGAGCCCCCGGTTCGACTCGATCAGGCCGTTGGCCACTTCCAGCTTGGCGCTCCGGGCGCCGGCCGCGAACCCCGCCGCCCCGAAGTCCGCAAGCGCCTGGCGGGCCCAGTCCAATGCCTCGGCGTGGCGCCCCTGGCTGGCCAACATCTTGCCGACGCCGTACTTGCCGTTGGCAATGAACACCAGGTCCCCGGCGCGGGTGCAGGCCTCGATCTGGCGACGTCGCCATGCCTCCGCTTCGCGGAAATTACCCGCATGGTCATCGGCCATGGCCACGTCGGCCAAGGCCAGGCACAGCGCCCTGGGATCATTTCCGGCCTCGACCGTTTCGAGGGCGCGCAGCGCCAGGTCGCGCGCCTTGCCGGTCTCGCCGACGAGGGTGTGGAGATAACTGGCGGCACCGAGCAGTCCGGCCGATTCCGCGGGGGCCTCGGGTAGGTATGGCAGGCCCTCACCCAGCCAGGTGAATGCCAACGTCCAGTCCTCGACGTTGGCAGCCATGCTGATGGCGGTGGTATAGATGCGCACGCGCAGCGCCGGTGGCAGGTCCTGGCGCAGCAGCTCGGCTAGGCCCTGCAGCGCGGCGGACTGGTTGCCGGCGAGCCCGAGGTTGCGCAGGCGGACGAACTCTATCCGGCGGCGCTGCTCATCCGAGAGCGCATCCAACTGCGATGCCAAGCCCTCGATCTTCCTGTCGGACTCACGCCAGTGCGCGGTGACCGCCAGTCGCTCGATGTCCTGGACCTGTCCCTCCAACGCGTCGTCGGCGAACACCGGCGTGGCGGCGAACGCCAGTAGCAGGAGGGCGATGGAGACGAGCCGGCTCATACAGTAGTAATCGTCGACGGCGTAAGGCGCGGCTGGCTATTCGTAAGCCTTGATGATGTGGTTGGTGGCGAACTGTCCGTCCGCCAGCCCGGAGAGCCGCTTGATCGCCGCGTAATCGCTGGCGAGCATTGCCTTCTGCTCGTCCCCGGACAGGCCGGCGCGCCGGACCACCGCGCCCGGATCCTTCGCATATTCCGCGGCCAGTGCGGCATCGCTGCCGAGTCTCCGCATCAGAACGAGCAGTTTTGACATGTCCCCTTCCCCTTGAATTGACCAGACATCCACTGCCGCATGCGCGGGATCGATCGCCCCGGTTCCCGACCGGTCCGGTCGACACTAGCATAGGCCCGTGTCCGTCCTGACCTGCTCCACGTTCCCCAGAAACGAGCGCCTTGCCGGGCTTGAGGGCCTCAACCAGCTCGTTGCTCCGCGGACGATGTGCCGTGCCCGGAGGGAGCATTCGAACAGGAAGACCTCTGACAACCAACACATGCAAGTCGTCCGTCGTACCTACGGGTATCTGAAGCCTTCGAGGGCTTCAGATACCTGATGCTCAGATGTCGAGCACGATCTTGCCGAAGTGCTTCCCGCTCTCCTGGTGGCGAAATGCGGCGACAAGATCGTCGAGCGCGAAGTGGCGGTCGATCACCGGGCGCATGGTGCTGGCTTCCAGCGCACGCACCATGTCCTGCTGCTGGCGGCGGCTGCCGACCACGAACGCCTGCAGCCGCAGGTGCCGCGCCAGCGCCAGGCCCAGCGGCAGGCGGCTGTCCATGCCGGTGAGCACGCCGATCACCGCGACGTGGCCGCCCACGCGGGTTGCCAGCATCGACTGCACCAGCGTCTCGGGGCCGCCCACTTCGATCACGTGATCCACGCCGCGGCCGCCGGTCAGGCCGCGTACGGTCATGCCCCACTCCGGGTCCTTGCGGTAGTTGATCACCTCGTCGGCGCCCAGCTCACGCAGGCGTTCGAGCTTGGCGTCGCTGGACGAGGTGGCGATGACCCGCGCGCCGGCCAGCTTGGCGAATTGCAGAGCGAAGATCGACACGCCGCCGGTGCCCTGCACCAGCACGTCCTGGCCCGGCTGCAACGCGCCGTGCTCGAACAGCGCCCGCCAGGCGGTGAGGCCGGCGGTGGTCAGCGTGGCCGCCTCGGCGTGGCTCCAGCCACGCGGTGAACGGGTGAAGGCCGTAGCCGGCGCCGTCACCTGCTCGCGCGCATAGCCGTCGATGCCGTCGCCTGGCACCCGGCCGAAGCCCTCCGCCTGCGGCTCGCCGTCCAGCCAGTCCGGGAAGAACGTGCTGACCACGTGATCGCCGACCGCGAATTCCGACACGCCTTCGCCCACTGCGGTCACTTCGCCGGCACCGTCGGACATAGGGATGCGGCGTTCCTTCGTCGCCATCGCGCCACTGACCACACCATAGTCGTGGTAGTTGAGCGAGCTGGCACGCAGGCGCACGGTGATCCCGCCGGGACCGGGCTCGACGGCTTGGGACGTGGCGACGGTGACGTGGTCGAAACCGCCGCCGGCGGGGATGTAGAGGGTCTTGATAGTCATGCCGGCCAGTCTAGACTCCCGGCCACACCGGGGGCTGCAATGGGTGGGACAGTGAGTTTCCGCGCTCTTCGTGACTGCTCGACCGAGACCGGCAAGCCGCGCCACGACGCCTGTAGCTGTGCCAGTTAGCTATCGCAGACCCGCAACCCGGCGTCGCGATTCCTGCCAACACCTCATCGCTTGTGGGATGCCACGCTGCCATAGGTCGGCGACATCGACACGACCGGGACACCGGCCTGAGCAGCCTGTTCCGGTGAAGCCCCCCACGGACGGCGCTGGTACAGTGGTGGGCGCTTCGTTTCAACCATAAAGGGAGTAACCGCCATGGCTGTCACTGTCGACCGAGTGCCTCAAAGGGCAATTCATCCGTTTCATGCGTTCCTGCTCGCCGGGGCCGTCCCGCTGTTCCTGGGCGTCCTGTTGAGCGATATCACGTATGCCCGCAGCTACCAGATCCAGTGGAGCAATTTCGCCTCCTGGCTGCTCGCCGGCGCGCTCGTTTTCGCTGGCTTCGCACTGCTCTGGGCCGTCATCGACCTGTTCCGTGGCGATCGCCGCGGCGGGCGCCCGCTCGTCTACGTCCTGCTCCTGCTGGCGACCTGGGTGGTGGGCTTCATCGACGCCCTGATCCACGCCAAGGATGCGTTCGGGATCATGCCGACCAGCCTCATCCTGTCCGTGATCGTTACCGTGCTTGCGTGCGCGGCGACCTGGGTCGGGTTCTCCAATCTTCGTGCCGGAGGTGCAGCATGAAACGCCTATTGACCGCCGTTGCCATCACGACCCTGTTGGGCGCATGTGGCGGTGGCACCAGCAGCCCGGACGCCGCTCTGTACGGCGCGGATCCGACCATTCCGGCCCCGCAGGGCCGGTTGCTGCCCAACATGACCATTGCGAAGCCGGCACTATGGGGTGACCAGGTGCCGACCGTGCCCCAGGGCTACACGATCGCGGCCATCGCCACCGACCTCAATATCCCACGTCAGACACTGGTGCTTCCCAACGGCGACATCCTCATTGCCGAAGGCCGCGGTGGCAGTGCAGCGAAGTTGAAGCCGAAGGACGTGATCGCCAGCCGCATCAAGGCCAAGGGCAACACCACGGTCAAGAGCGGCAACCGCTTGACGTTGTTGCGCGACACCGATGGCGACGGCAGCTACAAGGAGCGGACCGTCTTCGCCGAGAACCTCAACGCGCCTTACGGACTCGCGTTGATCGGCGACAAGCTGTACGTCGCCAACCAGGACGCGCTGGTGCGGTTCGATTACCACGACGGCCAGACCAAGGCCAGCGGGGCACCGGTCACGGTCACGGAGCTGCCGTCGGCCATCAACCATCACTGGACCAAGGCGTTGACCGCCAGCCCGGATGGACGTTTCCTTTACGTCGGCATCGGCTCCAACAGCAACATCACCGAACGCGGGATGGACGCCGAGGTCGACCGCGCCCAGGTGTGGCAGGTGGATGCCCAGACCGGCGCGCACAAGGTCTACGCCACCGGCCTGCGCAATCCCACCGCGCTTGCCATCCAGCCGGGAACGGACGTCTTGTGGGCGGTGGTGAACGAGCGCGACGAACTCGGCCCGGACCTCCCGCCCGATTACCTGACCTCGGTCCGTGAAGGCGGATTCTACGGCTGGCCCTACGCCTACTGGGGCAAGAACGTCGATCCGCGCGTGCGGCCGCAGAACCCGGAAAAGGTGGCCTCCGCCCTCACTCCGGACTACAGCCTGGGTACCCACGTGGCCGCGCTGGGTCTGGATTTCTCCACGCCCACGATGGGTGCGCAGTTCGCGGACGGAGCCTTCGTCGGCGAGCACGGCAGCTGGAACCGCAAGAATCCTGTCGGCTACAAGGTGATCTTCGTGCCGTTCAGCAATGGTCGTCCCTCGGGCCCGCCGATCGACTTCGCCACCGGCTTCCGTGGCGAGGACGGCAAGACCCGTGGCCGCCCGGTCGGCGTGACTGTGGATCCGCGCGGCGCACTCATCATCGCCGACGACCTGGCCAACACCATCTGGCGCGTCGCCCCGGCCCGCTGACCGCCATCGGCATGAACCCGTTGACCCACGCGCTGGAAGCGGGGTTCGGAGGGATGGCTCCGGAGCTGCTGACGATCTACCAGGATCTGCATCGGCATCCGGAGCTGTCGATGCAGGAACACCGCACGGCAGGCATCGCGGCGGACTACATCGAGAAGCTCGGCTACGCGGTGACCCGCGCAGTCGGCATAACCGGAGTGGTCGGCCTGCTGCGCAACGGCGACGGCCCGACCGTCATGCTGCGCGGGGACATGGACGCCCTGCCCATGGCCGAGGACACCGGCCTGCCCTACGCCAGCCAGGTGACCGCGATCGACGCCGACGGGCAGCCGGTCGGCGTTGCACACTCGTGCGGACACGACCTGCACGTGACCTGGCTGCTCGGTGCAGCGCGGATCCTGGCCGAGTCGCGCGATGCGTGGCGCGGCACGGTGATGGTGGTGTTCCAGCCCGGCGAGGAGGTCGCGCAGGGTGCCGCCGCGATGGTCCGGGATTGGGACGACGCCGCGCTACCGAAGCCCGACGTCATCCTCGGTCAGCACGTGATGGTGGGATCCGCCGGCACGGTGAGTTACCGCGCCGGCGTGATCCTGTCGGCGGCCGACAGCCTGAAGGTGAAGCTGTTCGGGCGCGGCTCGCACGGCTCGCAGCCGCAGACTTCGATCGACCCGGTAATCATGGCCGCCTCGACCACGCTGCGCCTGCAGACCATTGTCTCGCGCGAGATCTCGCCGCTGGACAGCGCGGTGCTGACCATCGGCTCGCTGCAGGCCGGCACCAAGGAAAACATCATTCCCGACGACGCCACCATCAAACTCAACATCCGCACTTACGATGCGGGCGTGCGCGAGCACATGCTCGACGCGGTGAAACGGATCTGCTGCGCCGAAAGCGCTGCCTCCAACGCACCCCGGCCGCCGGAGTTCACCACGCTGAGCAGCTACCCGATGACCGACAACGACCGCGAGGCCACGCAGCGGGTGGTCGAGGCGTTCAAGGCGCAGTTCGGCGATGCCGCCGGCGAGAGCCAGCCGATGTCGGCCAGCGAGGACTTCAGTGTGTTCGGCCGCAGTTGGGATGTCCCCTACGTGTTCTGGTTCGTCGGCGGCACCGATCCGCAGGTACACGCCGACGCCAAGCGGGACGGGACGCTCAACACCCTCCCCAGCAACCATTCACCGCGCTTCGCACCGGTGCTGGACCCCACGTTGAAAACCGGACTGCAAGCCATGCTGAGCGCCGCCTCGGCGTGGTTGTGTGCTCCTCACGACACCTGAGGCGGAGCGGCGGAGAGCGGCACTATCCCGACGCTCAGTGCGGTTCCTTGGCGAAGGCTTCCGCCAGATAGTCGATCATCACCCGCACCTTCGCCGGCGGCCGCCGTTCGGGCGGATACAAAACATGGATACCGCCGAGTTCCATCACTGGCTTGTCCAGTTCCAGCACCACCAGATCACCGCGCTCCAGCGCCTCGCCGACGATGAAATCCGGCTGGTAGATGATGCCCTGCCCACCCACCGCCGCGGCCAACAGCGCATCGCCGTTGTTGGCCAGCAGGTCGCCGCTGACCGGCACCCGGATCTCACCGTGTGCGCCGAAGGCCCATTCCTTGCTGTCCTGCATGGCCGACAGGGTGTAGCTCAGGCAGTTGTGCTGGGCCAACTCGGCAACCCGTCGCGGCACGCCCCGGCGGTCGAGGTAATCCGGTGCCGCGCAGACCAGCATCGCGGCGTCCCCGAGCCGGCGGGCCTGCAGTGGACTGTCCGCCAGCCGGCCGATCCGGATGGCGAGGTCCCAGCTGTCGGCGATCAGGTCCAGCTGGGCATCGCTCAGGCCAAGCTCGACCTTCACCTCCGGGTGCAACCGGCTGAACCCGGGCATCAACGGCGCGATAAAACGGCTGCCGAAGGACAGCGGCACGTTCATGCGCAGCAACCCGGTGGCCTTGATGCGCTGTGACGCGGCTGCCGCCTCGGCCTCGTCGATCTCCAGAAGGATGCGCTGGCAGGCTTCGAGGTAATTGCTGCCGGCCTCGGTCAGGCTGAGGCGGCGCGTGGTGCGGTGGAACAGCTTGACGCCCAGGCGTGCTTCCAGCGCATTAACGTGCTTGGTCGCCATGGCCGGCGACATGCCCAGGTGGCGGGCGGCGGCGGACAGACTGCCGACACTGGCGGCATGCACGAAGACGCGCATGCTGGTGACGCGATCCATACCAGTTCCCACTATCAGTACGAAGTGTTGGTGGATCCTAGCCGGTTCTCTATCGTCTGGTCGTTACCCATACTGGAAGCCATGAATCAAGCGGAGGTATCCACGATGAACAATGACAACAGCCTCGGCGCCGGCAAGAACGCAAGGATGCCGGTGTTTTTCATCCCGCATGGCGCGGGGCCCTGTTTTTTCATGGACTGGAACCCGGCCGACACCTGGACCCGCATGGCGAGCTTCCTCAAGGGCGTGGCCGACACGCTGCCGGCGCGGCCGCGCGCCATTGTGCTGGTCTCCGGCCATTGGCTGGAGCCCCGGTTCAGCGTCACCGGCCACGCCCGCCCGCCGCTGATCTACGACTACTCCGGTTTTCCGCCGCATACCTATGAGCTGACGTATCCCGCGCCCGGCAACCCGGAGCTGGCACAGCAGGTGGCAAAGTTGCTCAGCCAGGACGGGGCGGAGGCCCGGGTGGATGGCGAACGCGGTTTCGACCATGGCATGTTCATCCCGCTGAAGTTGATGTTCCCGGACGCGGACATCCCGGTAATCCAGTTGTCCCTGCGCCGCGATCTGGACCCGCTTGCCCACCTCGAAGCAGGCCGGACGCTGGCGGCGCTCCGCGACGAGGGCGTGCTGGTCATCGGCAGCGGCATGAGCTTCCACAACATGCGCGGCTATGGCGATGCGCGGTATACGCCCATCTCTGCCGAGTTCGACGATTGGCTGACCGCTGCGGTGGAAAGCGCGTCCGCCGAGCGCGACGCGCTGCTGCAGGACTGGACGCGGGCGCCGCACGCGCGCGACTGCCATCCGCCGGGTGGCGAGGAACACCTGATCCCGCTGCTGGTCGCCGCGGGTGCGGCCGCCGATTCCGAAGGCCGCAAGGTCTACTCGGAGCGGGTCATGGAAACCACGATTTCAGCATTCCGCTTCGGCTGAGCGACAGCCGGGCACGACAGGCCCTGCCGTCAAGGTGCTCGCCAGTACCCGCGTCACCGTCCTCCTGCCGGAGCTGGCCGCCGGGCGCAGCGCGGTGCCATCGTCAATGGAGACCCTGTTCCTCCTCGAGAATCGGCCCCACTCTCAATATCCTCACCTTCAATCCGGGCCGGGACTGCGACGCAAGGCGATTATCCGAACACTTATATTCGCAAGTGCTGATACCACCCCCCATCCCACCGCGACGGCCCCTTCACTCCACAAAAAAACGGGACCACCAAGGCAAGATGGCAGCTGGTCTCCACCGACTCCCGCAGCCAGTTGCGGGGCGACTGCAAAGGGCATACGTTGCGATGGGCCAGTCCATTCCGGGCAGCCCTTGCGTCAACACGGAGCACCAGAGA
>DATJBR010000133.1:0-1730 GCA_035515255.1 Lysobacter sp.
GCAGCCCCACAGCGGCCCGCTGGGATGGATGTCGAATGCTGCCAGACGCTGCGCCAGGGCGTCGTTGAACGGCTCCGGGCCGAACACGCTGCGACTGCCGTCAAGCATCCAGACCTCGCCCTCCAGCGGCGTGTCCCAGCAATCGCGGGCGACCCGCGCCGCCAACACCTGGTTGAACAAGGCCGAACGCGCCGCCGACAGCAGCATCCCGCGCTCTTCCCGCCGCACCCGGCGACCGGCGAACATCGCCAACGCCTGGCCGACGTTGTCGCCGCCGTGGCCGAAACGCTGCTCACCAAAATAGTTGGGCACGCCCCGGGTAGCGATGTCGGCCAGTCGTAACTCGATCGCCTCACGTTCGCCTTCGACGTCGCGCAACACCAGCACGAAACGGTTGCCAGCCAGAGCCCCGCGCGGCAGCTTCCGGGCGTGCCAGTGATGCTCCAGGACTTTCAGTTCGTCATCGCCAAGACCCGCCAGATCCGGCGCGATCTTTTTCGGCAGATGCACACTGAACCGCTGCCGGGTCATCGCGTGGCGGTCCTTCAGGCCGGCATAGCCGATGGCCATGTCGCCGACGCCGGCCCATTGCGCGATGCGCCTGGCCGCGAAAGCGGTGTTCATGCCGCGCTTCTCGACCGTCAGCAACAGGTGTTCGCCACTGCCGCTGGGTTCGAAGCCGGGCAGTTCCTCGACGAAAAAATCCTCGGGCAAGGTGCGGATGCGCGCACTCAGGACCGGCGGCCCGAGCGCGCTGGGTGACGCTGTCCTGACCGGGTCGGCCACACGCTCGCTCATGCGCGGACCAGCAGGCAGGCCGCCATCGCCGCGATGCCTTCACCACGGCCGGTGAAACCGAGGGTTTCGCTGGTGGTCGCCTTGACGCTGATGGCATCGACTGCGCATCCGAGATCGGTCGCCAGCAATTCACGCATCGCCAGTGCGTGCGGTCCGATCTTGGGACGCTCGCAGATCACGGTGATATCGGCGTTGCCCAGTTGCCAGCCGCGCTCGCCAATCAGCGCATGGCAGTGACGCAGGAAGGCGCGGCTGTCGGCGTCTTTCCACTGTGGATCGCTGGGCGGAAAATGCCGGCCGATGTCGCCCAGCGCGAGTGCACCCAGCATCGCATCGCACAGCGCGTGGATCACCACGTCACCATCGGAATGGGCCAGCACGCCGCGCTCGTGCGGTATACGCACGCCGCCCATGACCACGTGGTCGCCCTCGCCGAATGCGTGGACGTCATAGCCCTGGCCGATACGGATGTTCATGCTGCGCGAACCTGTTGGTGACGTGTACGGGAGGGCTATTGTCGCTCAGGCGTAGTGGCGGGCGCGGCATCAGGGCGGTTGAGATGCACACGCACTCCCGACGGCAGGCACGGATTGACGAGAGGCAGCGACATCGTGATTGCGCATCCGGATGCGACTTGTCGCAGGGGCGAGAGCGATAGCCACGGCGGACGCGACGCGGGGGCGGCCGACGTGTACCGTTTCCAGTCGCTCCCCGATACTCGCTTGGTGGAAACGGCGCCCGCCGGCCGCTATGGGGTTGGTCTGCTGTTGCCTCCTCCAGATTGCGTTCCACCACTCCAACACCCACGCGTAGGAGCGACGTGAGTCGCGACCTGCACATCGCAACCAACACACGTCCTGGCCCCAACCCCGGCGCAAACCGCAGCCGAATTACCCTCAGCAACCACCGCGCCGTGCGAAGCGACCGGTTGG
>DATJBR010000134.1:0-9643 GCA_035515255.1 Lysobacter sp.
GGAGCCTCCAGTGGCGCGGTACCGGTGTAGCTGGCCGCCATTGGCCGCTGCTGCGCCGTGGCGACTTCCACCGGCACCGCTTCCGGCCCCTTTTCACCGTCGCCCTTGGCCGACGCTTCCGACGGCCCCCCTTTGCAGGCCGCCAGAAGCAACAGGCACGACAGGATCAGGGTGGTTGCACGAAAGCAGCCGCGGGCACGCAAGGAAGTGGTGTGACGCATCAGGAAAACCCCGGAAATTAAGTGTGAATGCGTATTTTTCCGGCTGTATGCCGGTGTTGTAGATAGGTATATCACCAACACCGAAAATCGCCTATCCGCCGAAGGTCATGGTGATGTCCTCTCAGGCGGGAGGTGGGCCTGGGCTCGGACGGCGGGATTGGCATCGCTTCGTTGATCGATGAACGCGAGCTATACTTTGCGAATTATGCGCGGCAAACGCGGTGACGCGTACACCGCCAGCCCGCTTCCACACTTCGCCAGCCACCAGAGATTGCGGATTACGACATGATGCGACCGCTGACCATTGCCGCCTGTTTGGCACTTACCTTCATAGCCGCCCCGGTGGCGGCCCAGGATGCGGCAACCGCCGCCCCCACCGATTCCGCCGCGAGTGTGGAACACGGCTACCAGTTGACCTACACCTGCCAGGGCTGTCACGGCATCGACGGTTACAAGAACGCCTACCCGAACTACCACGTGCCCAAGCTGGGTGGCCAATCGGTGGATTACCTGGTCAATGCGCTGACCGCCTACCAGGATGGCAGCCGCAAGCACCCGACGATGCGCGCCCAGGCGCAGAGTTTCTCCGAGCAGGACATCGCCGACATCGCCGCATTCCTTTCGACCCTCAAGTGAGAGAGCAGACGCCCATGACGATCCGCGCCAACTTCGCCATCGCCCCTGCCCTCCTTGTCGCTGTCCTGGGACTCGCACTTTCGGCGTGTTCCTCGTCGCAGGCCCCTGAAGGCAGTGGCTCCGCCGTCGCGAAATCATCCTCCGCCGGCCTGCCGCTCGGGTTCGTCGCTGCAGGCGAGAAGCAGGCCAATGCCAAGGGTGCCGCCACCGGCCAGTCGTGCATCGACTGCCATGGTGCCGAGGGCAATGCACCGATCGATCCGAGCTACCCGATCCTGGCCGGGCAGTACACCGACTATCTTGCCCACGCGCTGGAGGGCTACCGCGACGGCAGCCGCGACCACGTGATGATGTCGATGCAGGCCAAGGACCTGACCGACCAGCAGATCGCCGATCTCGCCGCCTATTTCGGCTCGCGCAACAGCCAGTTGATCAACCTCACGGGCTCGCACAAGAAGTAAGAGCATCACTGCAGCCGCTCCGGCGGCCGATATGCGAAAGCCCGCATTGCAGCGGGCTTTCGCGTTTATCGCCCCACAAGATCCATGCCTGTCACGGACAGAAATCGGACGATGCCTAACCGCCCGAGGCCGGTGCGCTGCCGTTGTCTTCCTGCAACTCCGGCTTGAATGGCACATCCGGCGATGGGCGCGCCGTGGCCGGCTGGTTGTTGAGATTGGGATCGCTGATGCCGCAACCGCCGCCCACCACCAGCAGCACAGTCTGGCAGACGATGTGCTTGTTGGTGCCCGGGATTGGTATGCGGATGGTGGTGACGCTCTTGCGCACCCACTCCTCCAGCAGGCTCTCGTTGGGACGCCAGTAACGATCGAACGCCGTCGGCTCGTAATCGGTCGGCGGACGCTTGAGCCAGGTGCCGGCGCGATCCAGGTTGACGATCTCATCGGTCGGGGTGCCCGGCGGCCGGCCCGGCGAGGCCGAGCCGGGAGGTTCGGCGAGGCGAACGCTGCCATCGCTGTCGTACAACCCCGGCGGTTGCCCGCGCTGTGCGCCGGGCCGTTCGCGGGTCGAGTCGCCCCAGTCGTCACCACGGGTGGGCGTTGCCCAACCTCCCGGCGCCGACACGGGTTTCGGACCCACGGTGTCGACGACCGGACCGGGTTTTGTCTCCGTTGCCGCGGCGGCAGGTACCTGCGTCGACACGCTGGAAGACGACGTTGCCGGTGCTGCCAACGCCGTTTCCGATGGCAAAGAATCCGATGGCGGTGACGGAATATCGCGCGAATGCAGCGCGGGAGCCGTCGGCTGCCGCTCCACGGTGGCGATGACCGGTTGCGCGACGGTGGGGGTCGGCAAGCGCGGCAAGGGGGCGGCGATCTCACGCACGACCACCTCGGGCGCCGCCTGCTCCAGCACCGGCGGTTTGATTGATTGCGACGGAATGATCGAAACGCTGGGGCGTTGCAGGTTCGGCAACTCGGCTACCTCGACCTGCGGTACCGGCATCGTCAACTCGGGCATCGCCAACGGCACCACATCCCTTTGCGGAACCGGAGTCGGGGGCGGTAATACGAACTCCTGACTGACCTCCGGCACGGGCTCGCTGACCTGCACCGCCTGTTGCGCCACCGGCGGCACCGGTTCGGCAACTTCCGATGGCGCCGTCTCCGGGGGAGCGGGCGGGGGCGCCTCAACCGGCGTCACCTCGGCCACCCCCTCATCCGGTATCTGCGCGGCTTCACCGGGAGCGGGCTGGCTCGGCGCAGGCGTCGTGCTGGCTTGCCCGGACCCGGGTACCCTTTGGGCCTCACGTTCCTGCGCCGGTTCGGCCGTCGGCCCGCCACCGACTTCCGGCGACGTGCCCTCGCCCACGAACTCGATCTGCACCACTTCTTCCTCGCCCTTGCGCGGCGGATGGGACGGCGAGGTGAATTGCAGGTACATCAACCACACCAGCAGCCCGGCCAGCAGCAGGTGCCAGCCCACCGAAACGGTGCCAGCAATCCAGCGCACCGGGCGATCGTCAGGAGCCGGTGGATCCCACTCCTGCCGCCACAAGGTGTTGAATGCCTGCCAGCGGCTCAGCTCCGGTGCACTGGCGGGTGGGCGCGCCGGTTCCCGTTGCGCGAACACCTCGACGAGCGCATCCACATCCGTACCGGTAACCGCATCCGTGCGTTCGGGCATCGCAGCGAACCACTGCTGCCAACCCGGCGGGAACTCACCCGGCGGCGTGCGCCGATGCGGTGCAACCAGCTTCATCCGAAGCTGGAGCGCGCGAATCCATGCCTCGACCGGGATCGTCAACGCGCCGCCGGGGTCAGCCGCCGTGATCGCGGGCGATGTACGGTGCCGCGCCGGTGTCGTGGTCGGTCGCGTCGCGCACTCCGGTTACACCGGGCACCTTTTCCATGAGGGTTTTCTCGATGCCCTGCTTCAAGGTCACATCGGCCATGCCGCAACCGTGGCAACCGCCACCGAAGCGCAACACCACCACGCCATCGGCGGTGACTTCCTGCAAGGCCACGTTGCCGCGATGCTGGGCCAGCTGCGGGTTGATCTCGTTCTCGATCAGGTAGTGCACCCGTTCGACCAGCGAAGCCGACTCACCGGGCACCACGCCCTTGATCTTCGGCGCGCGGATCTGCAACTGGCCGCCGGTGGCCTTGGTCTCGTAGTCGATTTCGGCACCGTCAAGCACGCTCACGCTGGCCGCTTCGAGCCACAACGTGAAGCCGTTGCAATCGATTGCCCACTCGTCGCCTTGCAGGTCGCCCGGTTCGCTGAACTCCAGGCGCACGTCCGCGCGAGGGGTACCGGCGTGGACGGCGGACAAACGGACGCCGAGGCCGGGCAACGCCTCGCGTTCGATCAATGTGCGGAAATGGGTCTGGGCGGATTCGGATATCTGGATCATGCCGCTATTCTAACGACCTGCGCGCTATACAACCGTTTACCCCAAATGCCCCGGCACCGCCGAACAAATCCCGTTCAGCCGGTGCCTGCTGCAAGGAGTTTTCCATGAACGACATGATCCCGCTTGCCCAGGCCCATTGCATCCCCCGCCGCGGCATCGAACACAAGCTCACCGAGGCGCGCCTGCGCGAATTGCTGCCCCAGGTCAGCGGCTGGGAGTTGGCGGAAAATGGCCATGCCCTGAGCCGGACCTTCAAGTTCGACGACTACTACCGGACGATGGCGTTCGTGAACGCGCTGGCTTTCATCGCCCACCGCGAGGATCACCACCCCGACCTGAGCGTGCATTACAACCGCTGCGTGGTGCGCTTTTCCACCCACGACGTTGGCGGACTGAGCGAGAACGACTTCATCTGCGCGGCAAAAACCCAGGCACTCCAGGAGTGATTTCCATGACCAGCACCGCCAACACCCGGACACCCACCGCCAAGCCATCCGCTGCCGGACTCCCCCGCATCGCCATCGCGGGCGTGGCATCCCTCTTGATCCTGGCAGGCTGCACCCAGGGGCAGAACAACCAGACGCCGCAGATCATGCCGACCCAGCCCCTGGCTGTGAAAACGCCGCCGCCGCCCTACCCGATCGAACTGGCCTGCAACAACATCGGCGGCCAGGTCGGCCTGATCATGAAGATCGGCAGCGACGGCCTTCCCAAGAACATCCGTGTCGAGGACGGCAGCGGGCATGCGCAACTGGATCAGGCTGCGGTCGAGGCGGTCAAGACCTGGGTCTTCCAGCCCGGTACCAGCCGCGGCCAACCGGTGGAAACCGACTTGCGCGTACCGGTCACTTTTACCCCGCAGGACATGGATTCGGACGAATGCGTCCAGCACGAGGATCAGGCCCCGTTGCAGGAGTGACGGACGCGGGAATGTCGCCGGCCCGGTAACGATCGCCGGCGACGAACCCACTGACGATCAGCCATCACCGCGGTGCAGCCGCTTACCTCAGCCGGTCGAGCACATCGAGCAACTCGGGGGCCAGCGGCGCGGTCAGCAGGTACGGCGTCTTGCCGTCATCGAGCGAGAACTCCAACGTCGAGGCGTGCAGGAACAACCGCCTCAGCCCGACTTGGTCCCGCAGACGCTTGTTGATGACCGGGTCGCCGTACTTGTCGTCACCGGCCACCGCATGCCCGATGTGCTGGGCATGCGCACGGATCTGGTGGGTGCGCCCCGTCTCGATGCGCACTTCGCAATAAGAATGTCCGCCAAGGCGTTCCAGCGCCCGGAAATGGCTCAGTGACGGCTTGCCCGATGGATTGACCTGCACGTGCCGTTCGCCGCCCTGGCGCAGACCGACATGCAGCGGCGCATCCACGGTCATCACGCCGTCAGGCATGCGGCCGGCCAGCAACGCCAGATAACGTTTGCGGAAGCCGTCGCCGCCACTGCTGCCTTCGCGCATCAACGCCTGCATTTCCGTCAGCGCCGAACGCTTCTTTGCGATCACCAGCAGACCCGACGTGTCCCGGTCGAGCCGATGCACCAACTCCAGCGAATGCCCCGGCCGCAAGGCGCGCAGGGTCTCGATCGCACCAAAACTGATCCCGCTGCCGCCGTGGCTGGCGACCCCGGACGGCTTGTTGAGCGCCAGCAGCCGCGCATCCTCATAGACGATCGCTGCATCCAGCGCGTCCATGAAGCCCTTTGGCGGCGTCGGCTTGTCTCCCTCTTCTTCGAGACGCACCGGCGGGATGCGCACCTTATCGCCGCCCTCCAGCTTCCGCTCCGCCTTCGCCCGCCCGCCATTGACCCGCACCTGGCCGGAGCGCACCAGTTTGTAGACCAGCGACCGGGGCGCGCCCTTCAACTGGCCGAGCAGGAAGTTGTCCAGCCGCTGGCCGTCGCGATCGTCGGACACGACGACAGTACGTGCCGCAGCACGGGTTTCCGGGGTTTCTGAATGGGTCATCCGCAGGGGTTTGTCTGATACACTCGCGACGCGAGATAAGGTTTTGATTTCGCAGGGAGTTGCCCCGCCGCCAAGATGAACATGGTGGCGCGGGATCCGGGCCAAAAGCCCGACCTGCGTTTCCGGTCTGCGTCTAACCCCTGCCCTCGGGGCGGCCATGTTAGCAGCGACAGCCCGGTGGAACCTCGGCTCGTCCGGTTTTGTCATATCAGCAATCGTCACAACGACCGGTCGATGAACACGACCCGCGCGGCGCCAGGGCATTTGCCGGACGCGCCGCCGGCCCAGAAAAATTTGGAAAGCAACAAAAACAAGCGCTCCCGCGGTTTGCCGTGGTGTAGAAGCGCTGGAAATTGTCAGGTCACGTCAGCGCGCGCAAACCGGCTTGCCGTTTTGCAGGTTCCACAATCGCGGCGACGGGACGCAGTATCCAGAGGCGAAACGCCAAGGCGTTCCGCGCGGTAGAGCGCGCGAGGAATGCAACAATGAAACGCATGCTGATCAACGCAACGCAGGCCGAGGAGCTGCGCGTCGCGATTGTCGATGGCCAGACCCTGTACGACATCGACATCGAGCAACCGTCGAAGGAACAGAAAAAGTCCAACATCTACAAGGGCAAGATCACCCGTCTGGAGCCCTCGCTGGAAGCGGCTTTCGTCGAGTACGGCGGTGAACGCCACGGCTTCCTGCCACTGAAGGAAATCTCCCGCGACTACTTTGCCGCCGGCGTCGACCACAACAAGGCCGGCCTGAAGGAGCTACTGCGCGAAGGCCAGGAAGTGGTGGTGCAGGTGGACAAGGAGGAGCGCGGCAACAAGGGCGCCGCCCTGACCACGTTCATTTCGCTGGCCGGCCGCTACATGGTGCTGATGCCGAACTCGCCGACCGCCGGCGGCGTGTCGCGCCGGATCGAGGGCGAGGACCGCGCCGAGCTGAAGCGCGCCATGGATGCGTTGAACATTCCCGACGACATGGGCGTGATCATCCGCACCGCGGGCGTCGGCCGTGACGCCGAGGAGTTGCAGTGGGATCTGGACTACCTGCTGCAGGTCTGGAAGTCGGTCGCGGAAGCCGCATTGACCAAGCCCGCGCCGTTCCTGATCTACCAGGAGTCGCGACTGATCATCCGCGCCCTGCGCGACTACATGCGCCCGGACATCGGCGAGGTACTGGTCGACACCGAGGAGATGTACGCCGAGGCGCGCGAGTTCGTCGAGCAGGTGATGCCGCACAACCTGCGCAAGCTCAAGCACTACACCGACGACGTGCCGCTGTTCAACCGCTTCCAGATCGAGTCCCAGATCGAGAACGCCTACGAGCGTGAAGTGCGCCTGCCGTCGGGCGGCGCGTTGGTAATCGACCAGACCGAAGCCCTGACCGCCGTCGACGTCAACTCCGCGCGCGCGACCAAGGGTGGCGACATCGAGGAAACCGCATTCAACACCAATCTTGAGGCCGCCGAAGAGGTGGCCCGCCAGATGCGCCTGCGCGACCTGGCCGGTCTGGTGGTGATCGACTTCATCGACATGTCCTCCAACCGGCATCAGCGCGAGGTCGAAAACCGGCTGCAGAATTCGCTCAAGCAGGATCGCGCCCGCGTCCAGGTCGGCCGCATCTCGCGCTTCGGCCTGCTCGAAATGAGCCGCCAGCGCCTGCGCCCCAGCCTCGGCGAATCCAGCCAGCTTATCTGCCCGCGTTGCGAAGGCCACGGCCGGATGCGCAGCGTGGAGTCGCTGTCGCTGTCGATCCTGCGAGTCAGCGAAGAACACGCCATGAAGGAGAACACCGGACAGGTGCTGGTGCAGGCACCGACGGAGATCGCCAACTACCTGCTCAATGAAAAGCGTCGCGCCATCAATGAGATCGAGACCCGCCACGGCGCGCCGATCGTGATCGTCGCCGACGAGCAGTTGTTGACCCCGCACTACGAAGTCACCCGCCTGCGCGACAACGAGATGGGCGAGGAAAGCAGCCGGCCGAGCTACCACCGCGGCACCCCGCGCAAGCTGCCGACGCATGCGCTGACCAAGGCCAACCTGAACATTCCGGTCGCGCCGGCCGTGACCAACGTCAAGCCCACCCAGCCTGCCCCGCTGCGCGAGCCACGTCCCGTCGAGGCCGCACCCGCGCCGGTTGCGGCTGCCGCCGTGGTCGCCCCCACCCACTCGATCGGGATGGTCGAGCGGATCATGCGTTTCTTCCGCGGCAGTCAGTCGGACACGACGGAGTCGTCCACGAAGTCGCGTCAAAACGAGAACCGCGATCGTGGCGAGCGCAGCGACCGCGGCGGTGAGCGTAACGACCGCAACGGCCAGCGTCGTGGCGGCAAGCAAGGCCGTGACAGCAACCGCCGCGACGAGGCGCGCCGTGGCAACGGCCAGGCCCAGGATGAGCGCACGCCGAATACGCAGGCATCCAACGGCCGTGGCCCCAAGCCGCCCAGGCAGAAGCAGCCCAGGCCGCCGCGCGAGGAGCGCATCGCGTCCGCGGATCAGGCCGGCGATACGTCATCGCAACAGAGACAGCCAAGGCCGCCTCGCAGCGAGAGGCCCGTCGCGAAGGAAGCCGCCGTTCCGGCTGTCGAGACCCTCAACAACCTGCCGGTCGCCGCAGTAGCAGCGGCTGCGGTTGCTGCCCCTGATCGCGACAACGCGGACTCGACCGACAAGTCTGTCGTAACGGCAAGCCCCGCCACCGCGACACCGGTTGTCCATTCCGGTGGTTACATTGCGGGAACCGAGCACGAACATGGCGCGGCTGACGAGGAAGCTGCAGGCGAAGCCACCGGCCGTCGCCGTCGTGGTCGTCGCGGCGGTCGTCGCCGTCGTCGTGGCGGTGCCGAAGGTGTGGCCAACGAGGAGCAGACGCTGGACAACGCGCTGCTCGACGATGAGCACGCCGGAGATGCCGAGTCCGCAGTGGCCGCCAACCGCTCGCAGCCCGAATTCGACTTCGATGACGAGATCGACAGCGGGTCCAGCAGCCAGGTGGTCAAGCTGCAAAGCACGGAGTCGCCGGCCAGTATCGATCCGACACCAGAGACTGGAGCTTCGGCTCCAGCCAGTGTGAGGGTCGAGTCGACCGAGGCCGATGCCACTACCGATGTGGCCGACGCCGAGGCACCGAAGGCTGCCGCCCGGGCGCCACGTGAACCCCGCGCTCCGCGCCAGCCACGCACGCCGCGAGCCAAACGGAGCGCAGTAGCCGCCGGTGAAGCGGAGAACACGCCCAGCCCGACCGATGCTCCCTCCGCTTCTGCGGCCGAGCAGGCTCCAGTCGCGCAAGCGTCCTTGACGGGAACTCCGGCAGCGGAAGTTTCGACAATCGAAGCTCCGGCGACGGATGTCGTCACCGGTACATCGGCCGAAGATCGCCCTGTTGCTGTAGCCGATACGCCGTCCGGGAGCACGACCGTCGACGCTGTCGTGGTGGAAGTTACCCCGGTGTCGGCTCCGGTAGTGATCGAAGAGGCCGTGATCGAAGAAGTAGTGATTGCGTTGCCGGAACCCGCTGTCGAGCCGGTCGCTGTCGAGGTTGTCGTTGTCGAGGAGGCCGTGTCGGTGGAAACGGTGGAGGCTCCAGCCACGTCGACCCCGCCAATGGCCACCAACGAGAGCAGGCCTGCCATCGACTCGAGCCTGTCGGAAGATGTCGCGGTACCGGCAGTCGACATCGCTACGGCCAACACTGCTCCGAACGAGCCGCGCACCGCCAGCCTGTTCGACAGCGTTCCCTCGCCCACGCCGTTCGCCAAGCCGGCAGAAACCGCCGTCGACGCCACGGACAAGCCCGAGCCCGGGCAGGTGGCGGAAGAGGATACCGAAGAGAACCAGGCACCGGACGACAAGCACAACGTCTGACACGTACATCACAACACGCGGCTTTTTCCAGCCACCATGAAAACGGGCCGCAATTCGCGGCCCGTTTTTTTGTTG
>DATJBR010000135.1:0-5779 GCA_035515255.1 Lysobacter sp.
CACGGCCGCCATCGCAGACAGCAACAGCGCGTTGCGCAGGCTGGCGAAGTAGCGCAGGTCGAGGTCGCCCAGATGGGCCATGCCGTCCCAGAGCAGTTGCGACAACGGCAGGGCCAGCGCGACGAACAGCACCAGCGCGCAGCCGCCCGTGGCCCACCAACCGCGGCGGCCCAGCGGAATCCGGGTGGCTTCGGCCAGACCGACGCGGGCGAACGATTGGCGCTTGCGCGACGCGGCCTCCAGCCCGACCAGCACCAGCACGCCGATCAGCAGCACGGCGGCAATCTGCAGCGCGGTGTCGGTGGAGAACAACGCGAACCACGCCTTGTAGATCGCGGTGGTGAAGGTCTCGTAGTTGAACGCGGACACGGCGCCAAAATCGGCCAACGTCTCCATCAGCACCAGCAGGGTGCCACCGGCGATCCACGGCCTTGCCATCGGCAGGCTGGCATGCCAGAACGCGCGCCATGGCCCCATGCCCAGCGCGCGCGCCGCTTCCATCGCCCGGGCGCCCTGACTGGCGAAGGCCTCGCGGGCGACCAGGTAGACGTAGGGGTACAGCGCCAGCGTCATCACCGCGATCAGACCGCCGCGCGAGCGGATGTCCGGCAGCAGTGTGCCGACGTTGTCGCGCAGGAAGGTGGTCAGCGGCGCGCTGTAATCGAACAGGCCGATGAAGGCGACGGCGAGCACGTAACCCGGCATCGCCAGCGGAAGTACCAGCAGCCAGGAAAACCAGCGGCGGCCTGGGAACTCGCACAGGGCGACCAGTGCCGCCAGCGCGGTGCCGATGATCGCCGTGCCCGCGCCGACGCCGAGCAGCAGCCACGCGGTGTTGCCCGCCACCTGCGGCAGCACGTACTGCCACAGGTGGTGCAAGGTGTCGCCGTCGGGTCGCGCCAGAGCCGCCAGCGTCGCCGCCAGCGGGATCAGGCTCGGCAGGCTCAGCGCGACCGCAAGCCAGGTCCATCCACGCGGACCCGGACCCGGACGGGCGGAGGCGTACCGACGCTGGAGCGGATCAGCGATAGCCGGCACGGTCCATCAGTTTGACGGCCTCGGCCTGCATCGCGCCGGCTTCGGACACGTTGATCAGGTCCTGGCGGTAGTCGCCCCACGCCGCGATCAGCGGGTCGGTGGCAACCGCGGGATTGGCCGGGTATTCCAGGTTCTCGCCCGCGAACAGTGCCTGCGCGTCGCCATCGGACAACCACTCGATGAAGGCGATCGCCGCCTCGGGATGCGGGGCATGTTTGGTGACGCCGGCGCCGGACACGTTGACGTGCGTACCGCGCTCGCCTTCGGCCTGATTCGGCCAGAACACGGTGACGGGCAGGTCGGCGTTCTTGCGCAACGCGCGGCCGAGGTAATAGGTGTTGCTGATGCCCACGTCGCAACGGCCGGCGGCGATCGCGTCGATCACCTCGTTGTCGCTGGCCATCGGCGGCGCGGCGAGGTTGGCGACCCAGCCCTTCACGACCTGCTCGGTTTTCTCCGCGCCCAGGCTGGCCATCATGGTGGCGACCAGACTCTGGTTGTAGACCGAGTTGCTGGTGCGCAGGCACAGCTTGCCCTTCCACTTCGGGTCGGCGAGGTCTTCGTAGGTCGACAGCGTGTCGGCCGGAGCCGTCGCCGGGTTGTGGATGATCGTGCGTGCGCGCACCGACAGACCGAACCAGCGGTTGTCCGGATCGCGCAGGTTCGCCGGGATGTTCTTCTCCAGCCGCGCTGACGTGATCGGCTGCAGCAGATCCAGGTTGGTCGCCTGCCACAGGTTGCCGGCATCCACGGTGATGAACACGTCCGCAGGGCTGCGGCTGCCTTCCGCCTTCAGGCGCTCCATCAGCGGCGGCGCCTTGTCGGTCAGGTAGGTGATCTTGACGCCGGTCTGCCCGGTGTACTGGTCGAACAGCGGCTTGAGCAGTTGCTCGTTGCGCGAGGTGTAGACCACCAGCTCGCTGGCGGCGGCCTTGTCCGTCGCATCGACGGCGGCAGTGGAAGTCGGCGACTTGTCGGCCGAACAGGCGGCCAGGGAAACCAGGATCGCAATGGACATCGGGACTGCGGGGGACGGCAATCGCACGGACGCACCTCGAAGGGCTGCAAATGAGAATGGCTATTATCTACGAACGATCGCCTTCGTGCATGGGAAATTCTGTGCAGGGCCCCATATCAGGAGTTCCGTCACGTCGGGCCTGTCCATGATTCCCTACTCGTTACTTGATCTTGCGCCGGTCACCGAAGGCAGCGACATCCGCCAGGCCTTCGCCAACATGCTGGATCTGGCGCGCCACGCGGAGCGTTACGGCTACACCCGCTACTGGCTGGCCGAGCACCACAACATGCCGGGCATCGCCAGCGCCGCCACGGCGGTGCTGATCGGCCACGTCGCAGGCGGCACGAGCACGATCCGGGTTGGCGCCGGCGGCATCATGCTGCCGAACCATTCGCCCCTGCAGGTCGCCGAGCAGTTCGGCACGCTGGCATCGCTGTATCCGGACCGTATCGACCTGGGATTGGGGCGTGCTCCGGGCACCGACCAGGCGACTGTGCGCGCCCTGCGTCGCTATCACGAGGGCGCGGACGCCTTCCCGCACGATGTCGCCGAGTTGCTCGGCTATTTCCGAGAGGCCCGGCCCGGTCAGCCGGTGCGGGCGGTGCCGGGGGCCGGTATCGAGGTGCCGGTGTGGCTGCTGGGATCCAGCCTGTTCAGTGCCAAGCTGTCGGCCGCGATGGGCCTGCCGTTCGCATTCGCCTCGCACTTCGCCCCTGACGCGATGGATGACGCGCTGGCGTTGTACCACCGGGATTTCACCCCGTCGGCGCGCTTGCAGAAGCCGCACGCGATGCTCGCCTTGAACGTCGTGGCGGCGGAAACAGACGACGAAGCGCGGCGCCTGTTCACCAGCCAGCAGCAGTCCTTCGCCCGGTTGCGCCGCGGCGATATCGGCCTGGTGCCGCCGCCGATCGACGACATCGATGCGTGGTGGACACCGCAGGAGAGACAGGGCGTCGAGCATGCGCTGTCGTGTGCGGTGATCGGCAGTCCGGAGACGGTGAAGCAGGGCATTGCGGCATTCATCGACCGCCACCGTCCCGATGAGTTGCTGCTGACGGCCAACATCTTCGATCACGCGGCCCGCGTTCGTTCGTTCGAGATCGCCGCCGAGGTGATGCGCTCGCTTCAAGGCGCGGCGTGACTGTGCCCCGGACCGCGCTGGTTGCCGGCTACACCGGGCTCGTCGGTCGCCATCTGCTGGCGCAATTGCTGGCAGGCCGGCCGTACGCGAACATCAGGTACGCGCGCATCAAGACGGTGGGGCGGCGGGCACCGCCCGGGGACGATGCGCGGGTCGAGGCGCTGGTGACCGGGCTGGGCGATCTCGCCGGCATGCGCGAGCGGCTCGCGGCCGATGATGTGTTCTGCTGCCTGGGCACCACGCTGCGTGCGGCGGGATCGCGCGAGGCGTTCGAACGTGTCGATTTCGACATGGTGGTGGATCTGGCGCGCACCGCCCATGCCGCAGGTGCGCGGCGTTTCTTCCTGGTGTCCTCGGTGGGAGCGAACGCGGAGTCGAAGGTGTTCTACAACCGCATCAAGGGACGCGCCGAGGCGGCGGTGCGTGCGGTCGGGTACGAGACACTGCATATCGTGCGGCCCTCGCTGTTGCTGGGCGAACGCGACGAACCCCGTCCCGGCGAGGACTTCGCGCAGAAGCTGCTACCCGCAATCGGGCCGTTGCTGCTCGGGCCGCTGGCGGCATACCGTGCCGTGCCGGCCGAGGACGTGGCGCGCGCGCTGGTCGAACTGGCGGCACGGGAGCAACCGGGCGTTACGATTTCCACCTTGCCGCTGCGCTGAGCCGGTACCGCGCCTCCGCAGCCGCAGCCTTGCGTGCTGTTGCCGAGCTATGGCTTCCGCACATCCATCAGCTCGACCTCGAACACCAGCGACGCGCCCGGCGGAATCACTCCGCCGGCACCCTTGCGTCCGTAGCCGTAGGCGGCCGGAATCAGCAGAACGCGTTTGCCGCCGACCCGCATGCCGGCCACACCTTCGTCCCAGCCGCGGATGACGCGGCCGGCACCGAGCAGGAAGACGATCGGTTCGCCGCGCTCGTGCGAGCTGTCGAACTGCCTGCCGCGTTGCTTCGGCGCGTCCTCGTCATACAGCCAGCCGGTGTAGTGGACGCTGACCTCGTCGCCCGGTGCCGCCACCATGCCGGCGCCATCCTTCAGGTCGATGCGCTGCAATTCGGCCACGCTTCCGCCTGCGGGCGGTCCGGACGGAGTGCAGGCGACAGCCAGCAATGCGATCAGGGCGGTGGCGAGCGCGACAGCGCGCGAGGCGCGCAGGGGAAAAAATCGCATGGCAGGACCTCGGAAGCGGGCCGGCGAGATTAGCCCATTGGGACCGGCGTGCCGGCCCGCGTGTCGGTCAACCAGTCCGGAAGGGCGGCATCGGCGTGCTTTCGGGTGCGGTGACCACGGCGCCCGGCAATCGACCATACTGGCCGGCCCTTTCAGGCCGAACGTCAACAATGAAGACCCCCGCCGGCTTGCAGCCGTTGATCGACGAAGGTGTGATCGACGAAGTACTGCGCCCGCTGAAGAGTGGCAAGGAAGCATCGGTGTACGTGGTGCGCTCGGGCGACGACATCCTGTGCGCCAAGGTCTACAAGGACATGGCGCAGCGCAGTTTCCAGCAGCGCGTGCAGTACCAGGAAGGCCGCACGGTGCGCGGCAGCCGGCAGGCGCGCGCGATCGGCAAGGCGACCAAGTTCGGTCGCAAGGAGCAGGAGGCCGCCTGGAAGAACACCGAGGTCGATGCGCTGTATCGGCTGGTCGATGCCGGCGTGCGGGTGCCGCGCCCGCGCGGGTATTTCAACGGCGTGCTGGTGATGGAACTGGTGACCGACGCCGACGGCCATTCCGCGGCGCGGCTGGGCGAGGTGGAACTGGCGCCGGACCAGGCGCGCGGTTTCCACCGCTACCTGATCCGCCAGGTGGTCAAGATGCTGTGCATCGACCTGATCCACGGCGACCTGTCCGAATACAACGTGCTGGTCGGTCCGGAAGGCCCGGTGATCATCGACTTCCCACAGGTGGTCAGCGCGTCGGGCAACAACGCCGCGCGCAGGATGCTGCAGCGGGACGTCAACAACCTCACCTTGAGCTTGGGCCGGGTCGCGCCGGAACTGCTGTCCACCCATTACGCCGAAGAGATGTGGGCGCTGTACGAAAAGGGCGAGCTGCATCCCGATACCGAACTCACCGGTGAGTTCGAGTTCGACGAGTCCACCGCCGACCTGGACAGCGTTCAGTTGGCGATCCGCGACGCCCGCGAAGAGGCCTTGATCCGCCAGCAGGGACGCGAAGCGGCGGCCGAGGAAGACTGAACTACCCGGTTTCGCTGCTGGGGCCGTGGCATGGTGGCTTCCGCTCCGTGCTTTCACTTGCCCTTGCTGACGACTGCGGTTGGATGAAGCGGTTGCCGCGCGGCCCGCGGCCTGCCTGCCGGGAGTCCGCCATGAGCGACCGCGCCGCCAACATCGCGCACCTTGCCGAACTGATCCGCGACATCCGTGTCGCGATGTTCACCACCATCGCGCCCGATGGCCGGCTGGTGAGCCGGCCGCTGGCCACGCAGGAGGTCGAGTTCGACGGCGAGCTGTGGTTCGCCACCGAGCACGACAGCGGCAAGGTGACCGAGATCGCGGCCAATCCGCACGTCAACATCGCCTACGCATCGCCCGGCCGGAACATCTATGTATCGGTT
>DATJBR010000136.1:0-2277 GCA_035515255.1 Lysobacter sp.
GCGTTTGTCGCCCTGCAGATCGCCACCAGCCTGCACCGCCGCCGCAGCGCGCAGTTCCTGCTGCAGGCCTACAGCCAGCTGGAAGAACGGGTGGCCGAACGCACCGCCGAACTGCGCGAGCAGATCCACGAGCGCGAGCAGGTCCAGCACCAGCTCCGGCACGAGGTCATGCACGATGCGCTGACCGGCCTGCCGAACCGCGGCCAGCTCCACGACCGCCTCGAACAGGTGCTCGCCCGCCTGCACGCGCAGCCGGAATCGCGCTGCGCGCTGCTGTACCTGGACGTCGACCGGTTCAAGGTCATCAACGACAGTCTCGGCCACCTGGCCGGTGATGATTTCCTGCGCCAGATCAGTCGACGCCTGCAGTCCTGCGTCCGCGATCCGGATCTGGTGGCGCGGGTGTCCGGCGACGAGTTCGCGATCCTGATCGAGAACGACAGCGTGGACGAGCGAGGCCTGCCCACGGTCGCCAGCGCGGTGGCCGAGCGCGTGCTGCAGCGGCTCTCCGCACCCCTGCGGGTGGCGAGCCGGCTGCTCGATCCGTCGGCCAGCATCGGGGTCGCGGTCGGGGATGGCAGCTACCTGCGCGCCGACGACCTCATCCGCGATGCGGACACCGCGCTGTACCGGGCCAAGTCGCTGGGACGCAAGCGGTGGGAACTGTTCGACGACTCGCTGCAACGCTCCGCCGTCGACGTGCTGACTTTGGAGATCGAGCTGCGCCAGGCGCTGCAATACGACCAGCTGGAGCCCTGGTTCCAGCCGATCGTGCGACTGGCCGATGGCGCGGTGGTCGGCCATGAGGCCCTGCTGCGCTGGAACCACCCGCAGCGCGGCGTGCTGCGACCCGGCGAGTTCCTCCACGTCGCCGAGGACAGCGGCCTGATCGAGGCGATCGACTGGCGCATCTTCAAGCGCAGCTGTGCGCTGAAAGCCCAGTGCAGCGACGACGGCTACCTGTCGATCAATGTCGCCCCGCGCCACCTGCTGCGCGACAACTTCGCCACCCGCCTGCTGGGCCTGCTGGAACGCACCGGACTGGCGCCGGAGCACCTGCTGATCGAGGTCACCGAAGGCTCCCTGCTGGACGAGCCCGACCGTGTCCGGGCTGTGCTGGAGCAGTTGCAGGCGCACGGCATCGGCGTCGCCCTGGATGACTTCGGCACCGGCTACTCATCGCTGAGCTACCTGCACACCTTTCCGTTGCGGGTCCTCAAGATCGACCGCACGTTCCTGGCCGCTCTCGACCAGCAAGACAACAGCGGTGCCGTGATCGCCGCGGTACTCGCGCTGGCCCGCGCACTCGGCATGGACGTGGTGGCCGAAGGCATCGAGACCGAGACCCAACGGCGCGCGCTGATCGAGCTGGGCTGCGAATTCGGCCAGGGCTACCTGTTCGGTTACCCGGCGCCGCGGTCACCCATCCCCACCACCTGAGCCGCCACCCGGACTCACAGCGTCCGCACCACCTTGCCCGACGCGGCTTCCAACAGCTCGCTGATCCGGTCGCGCTGCTGATGGTTGTCAGGCTGGGCGACCACCGCGAAGCGTCCGCGCTCGATGGCGTCGAACACGGTGTTGATCAGCACGTCCTGATCCGGCCGCAAGGTCACGAACCCGCCGGTGAAGAGGCCGAACACGGTGCAGAAGAACAGCAGCGCGCCGCCGGCCGCCCACGGCGATTCGCGCACCGCCCGGATTTCCATCCCCCACAGCAGCAGGAACACCACCACGCCGGCCACCGCACCCAGCAGGCCGAACGTGATGTGGGCCTTGACCGCCGTGCGCCAGATGCCGCGGCTGTCAGGTTCGATCCTGCGGCCCGGCCGCGGATCGCCGGGCGCCACTACCTGCACCTGCGCATCGGTCAGACCGAGCTCGCCGCGCACGCGCGCGGCCGCCTCATCGGCGACGGCGCGACTGTCGAACACCGCCGCCACCTTGCTGAAGGAGCGCTCGCCAAACACCGGGCCATCGGTTTTCATCGCCTCACTCCCAACCGCAGCAGTGATCGCCACGATGCCCCCGCAGGAGTCGAAGCCCGGTGAACCGGGCAATGGCGCGGCAGCCAATCCCGGGCGGCGCGGGGTCCTTGCGGACTGGCGTCGTCCGGCGAGGGACGGGACGGGTCGCCGGCTACCGCACCCACACCAGGCAGCGGTTGTTCGCCGGCATCGCCACGTCCTCGACCAGCCGCAGGCCGATCGCGCGCGCCAGTGCGTCGACCGCTTCGAAATCGCGGATCGCCGAGCGCGGGTCGCGCGCCTGCAGCCA
>DATJBR010000137.1:0-5180 GCA_035515255.1 Lysobacter sp.
CGCCACTCCGCGGCGGCGTGGTCGAGCACACCGTTGACGTAGGTATGCCCGTGTTCCGCGCCGAAGCGCTTGACCGACTCGATCGCCTCGTTGATCACCACCCGGTACGGCACGTCCGGACGATGGTGCAACTCGTAGGCAGAGATGCGCAGCACCGCCAGCTCGATCGGATCGACCTGCTCGATATCGCGGTCCAGGAACGGCACCAGTGCCTTGTCCAGCTCGACCCGGTGCTTGGCGACGCCGCGGACGAGTTCCTCGAAGTACGCCAGATCGGCGACTTCCCGCGCCTGTTCGTGGGCGAACTGCTCCACCACGTCGCTCACGCCGGAACCCGACATCTGCCAGGCGTAGACGGCCTGCAACGCACGCCGGCGCGCGCGCGAACGCAGCACCGGATCGATTCCGCCCGGACGACGACGCTGGTTCATGCCAACTTCTCCATCAGGTTCGCCATCTCCAGTGCGGCCAGCGCGACCTCCTCGCCCTTGTTGCCGTGGCTGCCGTTGGCGCGCTTCTCGGCATCCTCGTGCAGTTCGACCGCGAGCACGCCGTTGCAGACCGGCACGCCGAAATCCAGCGCAACCCGCATCAGCCCTTCCGAGCAGCCGTCGGCGACCTGCTCGTAATGGCGCGTGTCGCCGCGCACCACGCATCCCAGCGCGACGATCGCCGCATGCTCGCCGGCCACTGCGATACGCGCGGCAGCGACCGGGATTTCCCAGGCACCGGGCACCCGGATCACGTCGATCGCCGCTTCTGCCACGCCATGCTCGGCAAAGGTCTTGCGCGCACCGGCGACCAGGGTGTCGGTGATGCGCGGGTTCCAGCGGCTGGCGATGATCGCGAAACGCGCGCCGTCCGGGCTGCGCAGGTCGCCTTCGATATGGGGCATGTAAGGAAAAGCCTTGAAAGGGAAGGGAATTCGCGAACGACGCGACGGGGCAGTTTACCGTGCGGCCGCACGCGCCATGTGCATGGTTCAGACGTACTCGACCACTTCCAGCCCGAACCCGGCCAGGCCCACCTGTTTGCGCGGCGTGCCCAGCACCCGCAGCTTGCCCAGGCCCAGGTCGGCGAGGATCTGGCTGCCCGCGCCGTTGCGCCGCCATTCGGTCAGGCCCTGCCCGGCACCCGGGCTGATCTCGTGCGCCGTGGTTTCCGCGACCTGCGGCTCGGTGCGGATCCGCGCCAGCAAGGCGGCGGCATCGACGTGCTCGGCCAGCAGCACCAGCGCACCACGGCCCTGCGCGGCGATCGCGGCCAGCACGTCGCCCACCGCCGGGCCGAAGTCCGGCCGCCGCCAATGCAGGCCATCCGCCAGCGGGTTCTGCATCTGCACCCGGACCAGGGTCGGCACGTCCGGATCCGGCTCGCCGAGCAGCAGGGCGAAATGCAGCGCGTGGCTGAGGCGGTCGCGGTAGGTCACCAGCTGGAATGGCCCGTGGTCGGTCCGGATCTCCCGGCTGTCGACCCGCTCGACGGTATGCTCGGTCTCCAGTCGGTAGCGGATCAACTGCTCGATCGAGCCGATCTTGAGGCCGTGCTCGATCGCGAACTGCTCCAGCTCCGGCCGACGCGCCATGGTGCCGTCGGCATTGAGCACCTCGACCAGCACCCCGGCCGGCTCCAGTCCGGCCATCATCGCCAGGTCGGCCGCCGCTTCGGTATGACCGGCGCGGTTGAGCACGCCGCCGGGCTGGGCCTGCAGCGGAAAGATGTGGCCGGGCTGGTTGAGGTCGGTTGGCGCCGCATCCGGCCGCACCGCGGTGCGCACGGTGTGGGCGCGGTCGTAGGCGCTGATGCCGGTGGTGACGCCCTCGGCGGCCTCGATGCTGACGGTGAAGTTGGTGTGGTGCTGGGACGTGTTGTCGCGCACCATCGGCGGCAGGCCGAGCTGGTGGCAACGCTCGCGCGTCAGCGACAGGCACACCAGGCCACGCGCGTGGGTGACCATGAAGTTGATGTCGGACGGCTTGACCAGCTCGGCCGCCATGATCAGGTCGCCTTCGTTCTCGCGGTCCTCGTCATCGACGATCACGACCATGCGGCCGGCGCGGATCTCTTCCAGCAGTTCGGGGACGGTGGCAAAGCTCATCGGGGTGATTCCTGTGGTGTGGGCCGGCGGCAGGGAAGCGCACCGGGCCGGTGATCGTCGTTTCCGCACGAACGGAAACCGGTGGGGGAGGCCAATGCGGCAGGGAAGCCCGCGAGGTCAGCTTTCCGCACGGCCTTGCAGCAGGCGTTCGACATAGCGCGCGACCAGATCGACTTCCAGATTGACCGCATCGCCCGGCCGGGTGTCCGCGAAGGCGGTATGGGCCACCGTGTGCGGCACCAGCGCGACCTCGAAGCCGTCCGCATCGACCTCGTTGACGGTCAGGCTGACGCCGTCGACGCAGATCGAGCCCTTTTTGGCGACATAGCGCAGCACGGCGTCCGGCGCGGTGAAGCGCCAACGCTGCGCGCGCGCATCCTGCGTAATCGCCGCGACCGCGCCGACGCCATCGACATGCCCGCTGACCAGATGGCCGCCAAGGCGGTCGGTCGGGCGCATCGCGCGCTCCAGGTTGACCGCCGCGCCGACCGGCAACTGGCCGAGCGTGGTCAGGGCGAGGGTCTCGTTGGATGCGTCGGCGCGAAAGGACTGCGCATCGAACGCGACCACGGTCAGGCAGGTGCCATTGACCGCGATGCTCTCGCCCAGCGCGACCTGCTCGAACGGCAGCGAGCCGACCTCGATGGTGAGACTCGCATCGCCGCCCAGCGGCTCGCGCGCGGCCAGCCGGCCGACGCCCTCGATGATGCCGGTGAACATCAGCGCGGCTCCCGGGGAAGGGAATTGACAGGGGGTTTCATGGCATTGGACATGGATCGTTTCCCGCATGGATGGTCAGCGAAAAACGCCACAAGGCAATGGCAGGCAGCCGGCAAAATGCCCGCTGCCGCCGTCTTCTTTCATCCGGACTATGACCGTCGGCTCCGGCATCGGACCGGATCTGCTGACCCTCCACGGCCATGCCGAAGCATGCCGCCGGAGGCGCTCGCGGGCTTGTCCCGCTGGCTGATTGCCGCCGAGACCTACCGCCGGTGGGGAGTTGCACCCCGCCCTGAAGACGTTACGTGTGCCACCGATTTCCGGCAGCCCGGCGATTCTAGCAGCCGCAAAAGCTGCCACCATTCCGGCTCGTGGAACGCTGTGGCACGGCTGACGGCCTTGGGGACGGTTGTGGAACGGGCGGATTCGCGCGGCGGGGCAATGCGCCCAGCCAAAAATTGAAAAACAACAGCAACAGCAGCTCAAAGGCTTCGGCAGGAGCGTCGCCCTGCCGGGGGTGCTTGTTGCCCGGTTCGGGCGAGCTTCCTGCCCGCACTCACCGCCGCGGGCCGCTCCGCGGTCCGGCCCGGCGCAGCGCGCCGGGCGTTCACGTGACCCGCGCGGCAATGCCGCGCAAGCGGGTCACGCTCACCCATGGCCCGCTGTCCGCAACACCCCGTCAGGACGACGCATCGGCCATTCTCATTGGTATCGCGTATAGCAAATTCGCTTTTTCCTTCGTCCACCGAGAAATCCTGATGGCGTCTGCCGGGTATCCCGATCACCAAGCGAATATCGTGGAGCGACTGAGCGGGATACCCGGCAGGCGCTGCCCGTGCAGTTAAACGTACTTCGCTGTTGGAACTGCCCTCGACAGTCGCCGAACCCTCATCCGCCCTTCGGGCACCTTCTCCCGGGGGGGAGAAGGAAAAGTCAGCTGAATGCCGTCGCCGGTCGGCTTTATTCCTTTGATTTCCCACGGCCACCGGACAGTCCGGTAGCGCCTGCCGGGTGTCCCGATCACCAAGCGAATATCGTGGAGCGACTGAGCGGGGTGCCCGGCAGGCGCACCCGCGCTACCGCAGCTTTTCAATCCCAACCGAACAGAAAAAGCCTACTCACCATCGAATCCGAAGCTCAGATCCGACCCGTAAGCCACGGCACCGCCTTTGATTTCCCACGACCACCAGACAGTCCGGTAGTGCCTGCCGGGTGTCCCGATCACCAAGCGAATTTCGTGGAGCGACTGAGCGGGATACCCGGCAGGCACACTCGCGTCGCCCCGGCCCTTGATAACCGACCTCAGGTCACCGGCCGCCGGACGCTACGACCGCATCGTCGCGGCGCGGCTGCAGCAGCACCCGCATGTCATCGCCCAGACGACGCGTTTCGATGATGTCCAGTTGCAGCTTGTCGGTCATGTGCTCGATGTTCAGCCCATCGAACAATGGCCGCGCCTGCGACCCCATCAGCACCGGCGCGATATATAACAGCAGCTCGTCCACCAGCCCGGCCTCCAGGAAGGCGGCGGCGAGGGTCGCGCCGGCCTCGACCTGGATCTCGTTGATGCCGCGCTCCGCCAGCAGCACGAGAACCGCATTCAGGTCGAAGCGCCCGTCCTTCACCGCCACCGTCGCCAGCTGTGCGCTGATGCCGCGGCTGAGCTTGGTATCGGGTGCGTGGATATACAGCGTCGGTGCATCGCCCTCTCGCACCCGGCCGCGCGCGATCGTGGCCAGGCCGGCATCGAGCACGACCCGCAACGGCGGCTCGAACGGGGTGTCGTCGCCCAGCCGCACGGTCAACGAAGGGTCGTCGGCCAGCACGGTGCCGGCCCCGGTGATGATCGCCCCGGCCCGCGCGCGCCAGTGCTGCACGTCGTGGCGCGAAGCCTCGCCACTGATCCACTTGGACTCGCCATTGGCCAGCGCGCTGCGCCCGTCCAGGCTGGTCGCCAGCTTGACCCGCACCCACGGCCGGCCGCGCACGAGCCGCGACAGGTAACCGCGATTGAGCTCGCGCGCCTGGGCTTCCATAAGGCCGTGGGAGACCGGGATGCCGGCGACTTCCAGCGTGTCGAACCCGGCACCGTCGACCTGCGGGAACGGGTCGCGCATCGCCGCGACCACCCGCGCAACCCCGGCGACAACCAGCGCATCCGCGCACGGCCCGGTGCGACCGGTGTGCGCGCACGGCTCCAGCGTCACGTAGGCGGTCGCGCCCCGGGCCCGCTCGCCGGCGGCCTGCAGCGCCAGCACCTCGGCGTGGGCTTCACCGGCGCGCTGGTGGAAACCCTCGCCGACCACCTCATCGTCCTGCGCGATCACGCAGCCGACCATGGGGTTCGGGCGGGTCGTGTAGG